>JBFKCZ010000326.1:0-4220 GCA_041620035.1 Pseudomonadales bacterium | reverse complement strand
TATGGCTACGGCGCTGGAGGCTAAGGGGTGTACAAGGAATTTTTTCACCTGTCGGGCAAACCGTTTCAACTGTCACCGGACGCTCGATTCTTTTTCGCCAGCAGCGAGCATTCGCGAGCGCTGTCGTTTTTGCAGTATGGGTTGTCGCAGGGCGACGGATTCATCGTCATCACAGGCGATGTAGGCACCGGCAAAACCACGCTCGTACAGGCGCTGCTCGCCGACCTCGACCCGCGCGAGACGGTCGTTGCCAACATCGTCACCACACAACTTGGCGAAGACGACCTGCTGGGTATGGTCGCTTCGCAGTTCGGCATTCGCACCAGCTCACCGAGCAAAGCGTCGCTGTTGCGCGACCTGGAACAACTGTTTCTTCACCGGGCCCACGAAGGCAAGCGCGTCCTCTTGATCGTCGATGAGGCGCAGAATCTGCCGACACGATCGGTGGAAGAGTTGCGCATGCTGTCGAACTTCAATGATCAGGGCCGGCCGCTCCTCCAGGTATTCCTGCTCGGCCAGGAAGAGTTTCGGGCGACATTGCTGTCCCCGGGATTCGAGCAGCTGCGCCAACGCGTGATAGCGACCTATCACCTGAACCCGCTGAGCGCGGAAGAAACGCGGACCTATGTCGAGCACCGCTTGTCGCGAGTGGCGTGGGATTCCGACCCGACGATCGACGACGAAGCTTTCGCCGCCATCTACTCGTTCACACAGGGTGTACCACGGCGCATCAACAATCTTTGCGACCGCATGCTGCTGTTCGCGTATCTCGAAGAACGCCACGAAGTGGATGGCGCGATGGTTTCAACCGTCGCCAACGAGATCGGCACGGAGTTCTTGAGCGGCGACCCCGACGCCGCGAAGTCGAAGGCACGCGTCGAAGCGGCGCCAAGCGAAACTCCGGTACAGCCCTTGGAAAGCATGGCGCGCATGATGTTCGACAAGGCCAACGTGCAGCAGCGGCTGTCGGCGTTGGAGCGCGCGGTGGACTCGCTTGGCCACAACGTCATGGAAGAGCTCACCGCGGTGCGGATTCTGCTGCAGGAGCTGACCCGGGAAGTGCGGGGCAGCGGCCGGAGCAACGAGCCGCCCAAGCGTAAACGCGCCTCCTGAGATTCCTGACGGGTCAGCGGAAGTCGCGGGACTGAACGATGTCGTGACTGCCATCCGCGGTCAGCGTTTCGAGCAATGCCGAGCGATCGGCAACATGGCCGGCGACGACGTGAATCACTTCGCCTTCACGCTCGACGGTGCCTTTGATCGACAGCAACTCCGCTTGCAATAGCGCGCTGCGAAAACGCTCGAGAATCGAAGTCCACACGACCACGTTGGCATTCCCGGTTTCGTCTTCGAGGGTCAGAAAGACCACGCCGGAGGCCGAACTCGGCCGCTGTCGACAGGTGACGAGGCCGGCAATCTTCACGAACTGACCATGACGGTATCGTCCGAGCTCGGCCGCGGTACGATGGCCGGCGAGCATCGGGTGATCGCGCAGCAATGCCAATGGATGGGGTCCGAGCGTGAGGCCAAGGTAACGGTAGTCGCTGACCATGTCCTGACCGGGAGAGGGGGCATCGAGCGATGCATCGCGCTGATAAGTCTCAGTCGCTTCGGCCACCTGCCAGAGCGCTGCGGCAGGCTTGATGGCCGCCGAGTCCCAATGCGCCTGATGCCGGTGGCCTGACAACTCCGCCAGGGCGCCGGCACGCGCCAATGCGTTCATCTCACTGTCGCTCAAGCCGGCTCGAGCGCTGAGATCGTCGAGGTCGCTGAACGGTTGTGCGGTTTCGATTCGGCGCGCCGCGTCTTCGCCGAGCCCTTTGACCAGTCGCAAGCCGAGACGCAAGGCGGGTTGTGCGTGATCAACGGGATACAAGGTGCGCGGCGGATGGCGATTGGATTCGAGCCGATGGTCGTAACCACTGACGTTGACACAGGCCGGCCGCGTTTCGATGCCGTGCCGGTCTGCATCCTGAATGAGTTGTGAGGGCGAGTAGAAGCCCATGGGCAAACTGTTCAGGAGACCACAGTAGAACGCAGCGGGTTCGTGACGTTTCAGCCAGGCAGAGACGTAAACCAGCAAGGCGAAGCTTGCCGCATGAGATTCGGGGAACCCATACTCGCCGAAGCCCTTTATCTGCTCGAACACGCGCTCTGCGAATCCCCGATCGTGGCCACGTTCCAGCATGCCGTTCACGAGCTTCTCTTCGAATTCACCGAGCCCCCCTTTGCGTTTCCAGGCCGCCATGGCGCGCCGCAGGCGATCGGCTTCGCCGGCGCTGAAGCCGGCCGCTACCATCGCGAGTTCGATGACCTGCTCCTGGAAGATGGGAATACCGAGCGTGCGTTCGAGCACGGCACGAACGGCATCGTTGGAATAGGTGACGGGTTCGAGCCCCTGTCTGCGTCGCAGGTAGGGGTGCACCATGTTGCCTTGAATGGGCCCGGGGCGAACGATGGCAACCTCGATCACCAGGTCGTAGAAGTTCGACGGCTTCAAGCGCGGCAGCATCGACATCTGCGCACGCGACTCCACCTGGAAGACGCCCACGCTGTCGCCCCGTTGCAGCATGCGGTAGGTCTCCGGGTCTTCCGCCGGCACCGTGCCCAGGGTCAGATGTTCGCCGCGGAAGCTACCGATCAGATCCAGTGCCTTGCGGTTGGCGGTGAGCATGCCAAGCCCCAGCACGTCGACTTTGAGCAGACCCAGCGCATCGAGATCGTCCTTGTCCCACTGAATCACCGTGCGATCTTCCATTGCGGCGTTCTCGATGGGCACGAGTTCGGCGAGGGGTCCGCGGGAAATCACGAAGCCGCCCACATGCTGGGAGAGATGCCGCGGAAAACCGAGCACGGCGCGTACCAGCGTCAGGAACTGCCGAATGACAGGACCATCGGGATCGACGCCAGCGTCCCGACACCGTCGCTCGAGGACGTCACGCTCGTCCCACCACGACAGCGACTTGGCCAGCAGATCCACCAGGTCGAGATCGAGTCCGAGTGCCTTTCCGACATCGCGAACGGCGCTGCGCGGCCGATAGGTGATGAGCGTTGCCGCGATCGCGGCGCGATCGCGACTGTAGCGTTTGTAGATGTACTGAATGACTTCCTCGCGCCGCTCATGTTCGAAATCGACGTCGATGTCGGGCGGTTCGTTGCGTTCCTTGGAGACGAATCGCTCGAATAAGAGATGCATGCGCGACGGATCGACCTCGGTGATGCCGAGGCAGTAGCACACGGCCGAGTTGGCGGCCGATCCGCGACCCTGACACAGGATGTGCTGACTGCGCGCAAACGCGACGATGTCGTGCACGGTGAGGAAGTAATACTCGTAGTCGAGTTCGGCGACGAGTGAGAGTTCCTTGTCGATGAGCTTTAGTACATCTGGCGATATGCCAGCGGGCCAACGCTGTGCAGCGCCAGCCAATGTCAGTTCGCGCAGATATCGCGCCGGCGTCAAGTGGGGCGGCACGAGTTCCTCCGGATATTCGTACCGCAGCTCATCCAGGGAAAACGTACAGCGCTCGAGGATGGCTACGGACTCTGCGAGCAGTTCCGGGGGATAGATCTCGGCAAGCCGACGCAGCGGACGCAGGTGTCGCTCGCTGTTGGGGTACAGCGCGGTACCCAACGCCTTGACGGGTTCAGCCCGACGAATGGCCGTGAGGACATCCTGCAGCGGCTTACGCTCGGGAATGTCCATGAGTACGTCGTTGCTGGCGACCAGCGGCAGTTCGAGGCGCATGGACAGGGTGAGCACCCGGGCGGCGATGTCGAGATCGTCTTCGTCCTGCAGCAGTTCCAGGGCGATCCAGAGATTCGGCAGCAGCTGTTTCAGTGCGGCGCCCTGCTCCAGCAGGGTAGCGAACGATTCGCCGTTGTCGGGTATCCACAGCGCCAGACATTCGGCGATGCCCCAGCCGAAGTCGGCGAGTCGGATCTGGTACTCACCTTTCGGACTGCGGCGCCGGGCACGGCTCACCAGCGCCGACAATTGACCGTAGGCTTTGCGATGCGGGGCGAGCAGCACGAGTTTGATGCCGTCGTCGGCGAGATGCATTTCCGTACCGATGACGAGCCGAATGGCGTGTTCCTTCGCTGCGAGGTGGGCGCGCACCACACCGGCCAGCGAGCACTCATCGGTGATCGCGATACCGCGGTAACCGAGCGCGGCCGCGCGGGCAACGAGTTCTTCGGGATGCGCTGCGCCGGTCAGAAAG
>JBFKCZ010000325.1:0-4223 GCA_041620035.1 Pseudomonadales bacterium | reverse complement strand
GCTTCGCCGCGCGCGAGCACCGAATCGGCGAGTTCGTCCAGCCCTGCAACGTTGTAGAACTCCGCGGCCTTCTGATAGTTGCCGGCCTTGTCGGCGGCGTCCCCGAGCTGCTTTGCGCGGGCACGAGCCTGCTGGATCTTTGCGGTAGCACCGGCGCGCTCGTAGTAGTCGATGCCGGCGGCGATTCGGATGACCGTGTCGTCCGCGGTGAGCTTGTCGCCACGGGTAATGCCCCGATCGATCGCACGCTTCATGGCACTCGCATCCGCCAACTCGAACCACGATTTGGCGCGATCCAGATCGTCGAGCGGATAGTTGCCGAAATTCGCGGCGGGGCTGCCGAACGCGGCCGCCTCGGCCGCCAGTGCCGCATCGCCCTGCGCTGCTGCCATAGCGCGCAGTTCGGTCTCGTAGGCGGCCATCTGTTGCGCACGCTGTGCCTGGTGCGGCTTGGCCCGGTCACGCTGATCGGCTTCGGCCCACATGCGGCGGCGCTCGGGGTCGAATCGATACAATGCCGATGACACGACGTTGAGAGCGGATGCCTTGGCGCGCGCGCGCGCCATCGTAACCCGATCTTCGTCGGCCTCGGTGTACGCACCCGAGGCATTGCGTATATCGACATAGATACGCTCCGCCTCGTCGAACTTCCCGGACGCTTCTGCGGCCTTGGCGAGCTTGCGCCCGACGGACTCGATCATGCCTTCGAACCGGGCCCGCTTCGCGTTCCGGTCGCCGCCCTCGAAGCAGATCGCCTCGACCTGCTTGAGCAGCGCGAAACCGGCGGCATCCTGCCCCGCATTCACGAGCGCGGCTCCCTTGTCGAACAGTACGTTGGCGTCCTTCTCGCCGGTCGGGCACTCGTAATCTGCGGCCGCCGGAGCCGCAATCAACACGCCGACCATGAAGACCCAAACCCCTCGTGTCATTGCCTTCATTTCAGGATGTCCAGCGCGCCCTTGAGGCCGCCCCATTTCTTCTTCGGTGGCGGCGCTTCGTCCTCGTCTTCGTCTGCGTCTTCGTCGGCGTCCTCACCGGCACCCATTGCACCGGCGCCACCCCCCCGCATGCTGTTGAACATCCCCATGCCCGACATATCCATGCGCGTGTAGCCCGCGGGAATCTCGAACTTGGATGGGTCTTGCGGACCGACTTCGAGGTCGGTGAGTTCCATCTTGATGCGCTGCTTGCTGTTCTTGGCCATCGCAATGGCGTCAGTCTTGACCGTGATGCCCTCGTCGGTGACCCAGGAAAAACCACCGAACTTCTCACCGTTCTTCGCCGTCATGATGATCTTGCTCTTGGTCGTCGCGACGCCATTGAGAACCTCGGGTCCGACGACGCTCGATTCGATGGTGAAACTCGACAGGTCGGTAGGCTCTTCATTCGGGTTCGCGCCGATCTTCGACTCCATGTACATCTTCTGATCCGGCATCAGCTGCCAGGAGACCCCTTTGTCCTTGCGATCGATCGTCACGATGTTCTGCCCCTGCATGTTCATCTCGCGCCGCTCCTTCGTCGGCGTGTACGCATAAGGGCCGGACATGGCGCCGGCACTGAACTCCACCGTGAGGATGCCCGAATACTCGACAGCCACGCGATCCTCGCCATAGGCGAGCGTGGCCGACAGCAATGCGACGACCGCCACCGTTCGAACGAACATCTGTTGACTCCCATGATCGACAGCGCGGAATGCGCCGGCGCCGATCATATGCTGCGTTTTGTCGCCTTCCTAGAGTCGACCGTCGACGGCGGCCTCGAACAACCGTTGGGCCGCGATCGGGTCCAGCTTGCGCGGGTTGCCACTCGCGGTGGGATCGGCCACCGCCATCGCAGCGACGCGGTTCGCCTGGTCTTTGCCGACACCCAGATCCGACAGGGCGTTGGGAATGCCGAGGCGGGCCCGCAGGTCCAGCACGAACGTCATGAATGAATCGAAGTCCGGCGCCATGTCGAGATAACGCGCGGCGCGTTCGATCTTCGCGGCAATCGAGTCACGGTTGAAGCGCAACACATACGGCATGATCACTGCGTTCGTGAGCCCATGATGAGTGTCGTAGATCGCGCCCACCGGGTGCGCCAACGCATGGATCGCGCCGAGCCCCTTCTGAAAGGCTGTCGCGCCCATGGCGGCCGCTACCATCATCTGCGTTCTCGCCTCCAGGTCCGTTCCCTCGGCGTAGGCGCGCGGCAGGAAGTCCTTGATCAACCGCATGCCTTCGAGCGCGATGCCGTCCGCCATCGGGTGATAGCTTGGGACGCAGTACGCCTCGAGGCAGTGGACGAAGGCATCGAGCCCTGTCGCAGCGGTGGCGCCTGGCGGCAGACCGACGGTGAGTTCCGGGTCGCACAGCGCAACGATCGGCATCATCTTGGGGTGGAAGATGACTTTCTTGGTCTGGGTGCTCGCCTGCGTGATCACGCCTGCACGTCCCACTTCCGACCCGGTACCCGCCGTGGTCGGCAGCGCGATCACCGGCAGGATCGCCCCAGCGTCCGCACGCATCCAGTAGTCACCAATGTCCTCGAAGTCCCACAGCGGACGTGACTGCCCCGCCATGAATGCGACCACCTTGCCAACATCCACGGCCGAACCACCCCCGACTGCAACCACGCCATCGTGGCCGCCCTCGCGGAGCGCTCGCAGTCCGTCAGCGACGTTTGCTTCGGTGGGGTTACCTTGCACATCGCTGAACAGCGTCGAAGCAACTCCCGCATCGCTCAGTGTGGTTTGGATTCCGCCGACGATACCGAGGGATGCGAGAACCCGATCGGTGACCACCAGCGGCGATCGTATCCCCGCGATCTCACACGCCCGGGGCAGCTCCGACCGACGGCCCGCGCCGACCCACACCTGCGTGGGATAGTTGAAGGAGCCCGTCGGCGTGGCCACGTCAGTCACGATCCTGCGTTCGCCCGGAACACCATGCGCCCACCTACCCAGGTGCCCAAGACCCCGACGTCGGCTATCGCGCGCGGCGCGACCGTGAATGGATCGGAATCGAGCAGCACGAAGTCTGCCCACTTGCCCGGTTCGAGCGATCCGAGGGTCTTGTCCTGGAACGCGCCGTACGCCGCATCCAGCGTGAACGCGCGCAGCGCTTCGGCTCGGGTCATGACCTGATCGGGCAGCCACCCCCCCGGCGGCTGGCCGTCGAGATCCTGCCGAGTGACTGCCGCGTACCAGCCCAGAAACGGATTCACAGGCTCGACGGGAAAGTCGCTGCCGCCCGGCATGCGCAGACCGAGATCGAGGAAACGCCGCCACGGGTACGCGCCCGCGAGCCGCGATGTTCCCAGGCGCACCTCCGCCATGAGGCGATCTGACGTGGCATGGATCGGCTGCACGGATGGCAGCACGCCCAGGGACGCAAAGCGCGGGATGTCGGTGAGCGCAACGATCTGGGCATGTTCGATCCGGTGACGCTCGGCTGGCCTTGCGTGCGCACTGGCGAATGCGTCGAGGGCGATCCGGTTCGCACGATCGCCTATCGCGTGCACGTTCACCTGATACCCGAGCTTGCGGGCTGCGGAGATCTTCTCCGTCAGGGCAGGCAGGTCTTCGATGACCAGACCGGTGCCCGGCGAGTCCGCATAGGTATCGAGCAGCGCGGCGCCCCGGCTGCCCAGGGCGCCGTCGGCAACCAGCTTCATCGAACGCACCACAACTCGCTCGTCGGCACTCGAGAACGGCACACCGAAGCCGTGCACCGCATCGATACCGGCGAGCATCGCGTAAACACGTAGAGGCATCGTCCCCGCCGCCGCACGCGCCTGGTACAACCGCGCCTCTGCCACCGAAATCCCGGCGTCGTGCACCGAGGTAACGCCATTGGCCAGCAGTTCCGCGAACGCGAGATTCAAAGCCTTGTCGAGTACGGCAATGTCCGGCGGCGGCACCACGGCTTCGACGAGTTCCATCGCGCGATCGACGAGCACGCCGGTGGCATCGCCGTTCTCGTTCCGAAGAATCTGACCCCCGGGCATATCGGCGGTTTCGACACTGATGCCCGCGCGGCGCAATGCGGCGCTGTTCGCCCAGCCCGCGTGTCCATCGATGCGATTGAGCCATACGGGTCTTTCGACGACGGCATCGAGATCGGCCGCGCTGGGAAACTCGCGCACCGACCACAGCTCCTGGTTCCACCCACGACCGACGATCCAGGGCAGGTCGGGATTTGCCTTCGCGTACTCCTGCACCCTGCTCAGCGCTTCTTCGAGGC
>JBFKCZ010000324.1:0-4239 GCA_041620035.1 Pseudomonadales bacterium | reverse complement strand
TCCGGGGCGCGGATGGCGAGCATCAACGCCAGGAACGCACCATACGAATGGCCGACGATGTGCGCCGGACCCTTGCACAGCGATCGAACGACATGCTGCAGATCTTCGGCGTGCTGAAGCATCGAGTAGTCGTCGCCATCGGCCATCGGTGCGTTCGGCCAGTGGAATCGCCGGCTGTAGGCGATCACATCGAAGTGCTCGGCAAACGGCTGCATCTGCTTCTGCCACGTCGTATGGTCGCTCGCCGAACCGTGCACCAGGATCAGCGGCTCACCCGATCCGGCCCGGTTCAGTTCGAATCCGTAGCCGTTGACTTCGATGTTGGTTGTGGTCGGCGTCGGCATGGCGACGAAGCTACTGGTTCTCCTCGCGATCCGATGATCGCACGGCGGGAAGTGTGCGGCACCCGTTGAGCTGCAGGAAGAGCGCTACTCGCGGTGCGCTGTCTATTCGTGGACGAACGCGCTATTCGTGGAGGAACGCGACGATTTCGTCGAACGATGGTGCCGCGGCGTGGTGGACGCCACCCGCCGGCATGGCTTCCCAGGCGACCTTCGAGTCCAACCAGAGATGCATCGCCACCTCGAGTTCGGCCGAAGGATCGAGCAAGCCTGCTGGAACCCACACATAGGCGGTGTGGCCGACGACGTTCGGCACGGGGGATCCGCACCGGCTGCAGAAATCCGAGCGAAACCCGGTGGGCCGCGTGAACGAAGTCACGAGGTCTCTGCCCGCATGCCACGACACCTTTTCGCGTGGCACGATGAATGCGGCATTTGAGGCGGTGCCGCTCTGTTTGCGACACAACGAGCAGTGACACTGATATAGCTTGTGGGGGGCGTCGTGAACTTCGAACTCGACGCCGCCGCAAAGGCATTGACCTTTCATCGATAGCTGCCCTGATGTGGTTCCTGAGCGGTGATCACCTAGCGTGGCCTCCCGGAGTTCGATACGCAAACCAGGCGGTGACGAGGATCGCGGGATAGATGAGCATGAGATCACTTCGGATGTTGGTGTCGATCGAGATGCCTGTTTCATAGGCGATCCAGACACCGATCTGCGCGGCGAGGAGGGAAGCGGCCACCGCCTTTCGACGGCGCCATCTGGCCGCAATGAATGGGGTGGCCAGCACAAGAACGATCAGCGGAACCTGAATGCCCGGATGACGATCCGGACCTCTCGAGGCCGATGCTTGCAACACCATCGTCGCCATCCACAGCAAAACCGTGAGCACGACACAGAACACGATCTTCTGAGCGGTAAGGCTCATCGGTTCACGGCGACGTGCTGCACGCGACAGCGCTATGCAGCGCTCAGCGCGCCGCGAATCGGTGAAACCGGCTCGTGTACCTTGCGTACCAGGATATCGGAAAACGATGCTCCAGCGCGCACGCGATCCAACCAGTCTTCCGGGTCGAACTCCACGCCCACTGGATTGACGCTCATGCTGGGGCCGCAAATGAAGGCGTTGCTCTCCTCCGCGGACTCGAAGCAGTCGACCTGGAACTCGAGCTGATTGCCGTCAGGATCGGCGTAGTACATGGAAATGGTGAGGCCGTGATGGACGCACCAGTAAGGCAGGATGTCGTTGGACTTCAGGCGTGTGTAGCCCTCGAACAGGTCCTCCAGTGATCGATACGTGTAGGCGATGTGCTCGACGCCGACCAGCCCGTGCTTGTCTCTATCCGTCGAATCCGGCTGAACGACGCTCAGGTCGATGAATGCCAGCCGGTGGTGCTCGTCGTCATAGGTGAGGAATGCCATCACCGGGTTCTGATGCTGTACGGTGGCACCGAACACGGCCTTGTACCAATCGAGCATCTGCCCGAACCGGCGCGTTCGATAGACGACATGGGCAAGATGGGGCGTTCGATCTTTCGGCATGGGGAGTACTCCTCCGGCCCGTGATGAAGATAGGGTGAAACGGAGTGTAGTGGGGTCCGGCGCCGTTGGGTAACTCTGCTGTCGAGTTCACGCGGAGAGGCGCGTCCACGGCAAGCTGAAGCAGCTATGATCAGCGGGTTGTTCCGGTAGGAAGCAGTGCAAACCGTAGCGTTTCCATTGACCAAGCTGCGACCCCCGCGTTCGCGGGCCAACCTGATTGCGCGCCCGCAACTCGAAGCGACCCTGGGTCAGGCGATGGCGGCGCGGCGGATTACGCTGGTCAGTGCGCCGGCTGGCTTCGGCAAGACCGCGGCGCTGGCTCGGCAGCTCGATCTGCTGCCGGAGCACGTGGCGGTGGCGTGGATCTCGGCTGACGCCGACGACGACCTGCACCGGTTTCTCGCCTGTTTGATCGCGGCACTCGAGCCGTTCGATCTGCCGTGGCGGGCGGAGCCCGATGCGCTGATTGCAGCGGCCGTTGGTGCGCACGGCCAGCCGGCGGCCATGGTGGCTCACCTGATCAATGCCCTCGCCGCGAGCGATACACCTCGCGGCGTGATCGTCATCGACGATGCCCACCGTATCCCGGATCCGGCGGGGTGGTCGTTCGTCGATCTACTGCTGGAACGGCTCCCCGATGCCTGGGGCATGGTGGTCGGCACGCGTGTCGATCCACCGCTGTCGCTCGCGCGATTGCGCGCACGTGGAGAGTTGCTGGAAGTGCGGCATATGGATCTCCGGTTCGGCGAAAACGAAGTCGAGGCACTGATCGCGGCGAGCGATGCAACTATCGATGCCGCGTCGATGCTCGCGCGCACCGGTGGTTGGGCTGCGGGGTTGCGACTCACCTTGAATGCAGCGGCACACGGTCACGGCACACCTGCCTTGCGCGAGAGCGATCGGCACGTACTCGACTACCTCGCGGCCGAGGTGCTCGACGAAATCGACGAAGAACTCAGGGACTTCCTGCTGTTGTGCTCGGTGCTGCCGGAACTCACCGTTGCCCGGTGCGCCGCGTTGACCGGCAGCGCGCGAGCAGCGCCGCTCCTCGAGGAACTCGAGCGCAGCGGCCTGTTCGTTTCGGTGCTCGACGGCCCCGAGCATGCGCTCACGCTGCATGATCTGTTGCGCGATTGTCTCACCGCGCGTCTGCGCAGAGACCATCCGGACGTGCTTCCCGAACTGCTGCGGCGCGCGGCCGACGCGGAACCCGACCCGATCCGGCGGCTTGCGTATCTGTTCCGCGCGGATGCATGGAACGAGGCAGAATTCGTGCTCGAAGAAGTTGCGACGGCGCTGCTCGCAACCGGTGCGGTCGAGCCCGTGCTGCGCCTCGTCGAGCAATTTCCACGCACGTGGCGCGATACGTCAGCCATGCTCGCCTTCGTGCGTGCGCAGGTGGCGTGGGCGCAGTGGGACTGGCGGGTGGTCGGCGATTGGGCACACCGTGCGCGCCTCGGTTTCGAGCGCAGTGCCGATGTGGAACGGACGCTGCGCGCTCGCATCATGGAGGCAGTCGCACTGGTCGGAAACGGTCGCATAGCGGATTCGGCGCACGCGGTGGCGGCGATCGAAGCTGAGGCCGTCGACATCGAATCACGGGCCCTGGTGGCTGCGGTGCGGGCATGGAATGCGCTCGATACCGGCGACTTTCGCGGGGTCGCGTCGCGCTACGGCAGGATGCTGGATGTCCTCGAGCAGACCGACCGCCTCGAGATCTGGTTCGAGTGCTTCCAGCGTCCGCTCTACATCTGGATGCCCGGCATACGGACACCGATCGCACGGTTCGTGAGCGGGGTCATGCGCCACGGCGGCGATCGCCCGACGCTGATGCGCACCGTTGCCTACGTCGCTTCCGCCTGGCTCGATTTCGCGCGCGGCGATCTGCCGCAGGCCCTGGAGCGTGCGCTGCGTGCGCAGGACGATGCGCGCTGGCTCGGTAATCCCACCCGGCTGCGCATGTTCGTGGCACCGATCATTGCCGCGCTGCATGCCGCAAGGGGCGACCGCAGCGGGATGATGCCGGCGGTCGAGACGATGATCACCCACTTCGACCCGACACCTACCGACGGGCCGCCGGAACGTCCCACGTCGTTCCTTGCTCATTACGTGTTCTTCGCGATTCGACTCGCGGATGCAGTAGGCGCGGACGATCTTTTGCAGGAACTCGTGGCGAAACTGTCGCCGCCCACCGAGATCACCAACTACCCGATGCTGCGCGCGCCGCTCGCGACGGTACCGGCGCGCATGGCGGCGCGGCAGGGTCGTCATGAAGAGGCTTGCGAGCTCTGGGCGAGTGTCCTCAGCGACGAAGCATCCATCGACGTCATCGGCCTATTGCAGGAAGCGCGAGTG
>JBFKCZ010000323.1:0-4243 GCA_041620035.1 Pseudomonadales bacterium | reverse complement strand
GGTGAATCGTGAGTTGCCGCCGCGAAGCGATTCGGGCGCGCGCTCGATCAATGTCACGTCCGCGCCCTGTTCGCGTGCGGAGATTGCGGCCGTCAACGCCGCATTGCCACCGCCAACGACGATGATATGGCTCATGCAACGAGGTTACGGGGGTGCTCTGCGCGCGGTCAACGTTTAAGCTGTGGAGGCTTGTGGGAGCGGGGCTCGGCCGGAAGTGCCGAGCGACTTGCCCGCGAATTTGCGCCCAAGGAGAGTGTCGCTAAAGTCATCGGAGTCAGTGTGGGAGCGCCCTTGGGCGCGAACGGATTCAAGGGAAGCGACAGGTTGTTCGCGGGCAAGCCCGCTCCCACAAGCTCCGATCGAACATTTGCAACATACTCCAAGGGCGCTCCACGACGTCGTTCACAAGGCGCAACCGATGATTGACCTGCTCAACGAATGGCTCGGCCAACTGCTGGTGGTAGTGCTCATCCCGATGGGCATCTATTTCACAGTCCGCTCGCGGTTCGTGCAGGTCCGGTACCTGGGGCGAATGTTCCGCGTGTTGTCGCGAGCGTTCCGGCACGAAGCCGGGCGCATCAGCTCGTTTCAGGCCTTGGCGCTCAGCATCGCCGGGCGGGTCGGCGCGGGCAACATCGCGGGTGTTGCGGTGGCGATCACGCTGGGCGGGCCGGGCGCGATCTTCTGGATGTGGATGGTCGCACTGGTCGGCATGGCCACGAGCTTCTTCGAATGCAGCCTCGCTCAGCTGTACAAACATGCGGAACCCGATGGCAGCTTTCGCGGCGGCCCGGCGTACTACATCAAGCGCGGTCTCAAGCAACCGTGGCTCGCGGCGCTGTTCTCCGCGCTGTTGTTCGTCACGTTTGGATTCGGATTCCCCTCGGTGCAGTCGTTCACCATGGCGTCCTCGCTGGAGGACGCATTCGGCGTGCCGACGCTGGTTACGGGTATCGGCATCGTCGTGATCGTCGGCCTCGTCATCTTCGGCGGGATCAAACGCATCGCCACGGTTGCGGAAATCGTCGTGCCGTTCATGGCGATCGGTTACTTCGGCATGGCGCTCTACGTGATCGCGGTCAATGTCGCCGAAGTCCCGCACGTGCTTGCGCTGATCGTGAAGAGCGCGTTCGGTCTCGAGCCGGCGGTAGGCGGCGGCATGGGCGCTGCCATCCTCTACGGTGTGCGACGCGGGCTCTTTTCGAACGAAGCCGGGCTCGGCAGCGCCCCGAACGTCGCTGCCGTTGCGTACGTGCGCCACCCTGCCGATCAGGGGGTGGTACAGAGTCTCAGCGTGTTCGTGGACACGATCGTGATGTGTACGTGCACTGCTGTGATCATTCTGCTGTCGGGTATTTATCAGCCCGGGGCCGAGTTTGGCGGTGTCACGCTCACCCAGCTGGCGTTGGCGGAGCACGTCGGCGAGTGGGGCCGTTCGTTCGTCTCCGTCGCGCTCATGTTGTTTGCGTTCACCACGATCATCTACAACTACTATCTCGGTGAGAACGCCCTGAATTTCTTCAGCGACGAGAACCGAATGCTGTTCACGATTTATCGTGTATTCATGCTGGCACTCGTGTTCTGGGGAACGTTTCAGGATCTCGGCTCGGTCTTCGCATTCGCCGACGTGACGATGAGTCTGCTGGCCGTGGTCAACCTGACGGCGCTGGTACTGCTGGCGAAGACAGGCATGCGACTGTTGCGCGACTACGATGCGAAGCTCAGCGCGGGCGATCGCGAACCCATGCTGTCACCGGGTGACTATGCCGATCTCGACATCGACGACCGGGCATGGAGCACCGACCGCAAGTGACGTCGTTCAGCGATGGGCGACGCGGAACTCGTCGCGCTTGAGATTTCCCTGCTCGGCGAGAAAGCGAACCGCCGAGTACGGCCATAGGGTGAAGTTGTAGTCGGTGTCGTCCGTATACCAGGCGTTGCAGCCGCCGCTGAACACCATGCGCTGCATGTCCCGTTGCAGCCGGCGGTTGTAGCGCGCAACGACTTCGGGGTCTGGATCGATCGATTGCAGCGACTCCCGTTCCATGAGTGCGAGGCACTTGATCACGTACTCGGCCTGCGACTCGATCATGATCAGTGCAGACGTGTGGCCCGTGGCGCTGTTGGGACCCAGCAGCATGAAGAAGTTCGGAAACCCGGGAATCATCATGGTGCGAAACGACTGCACGTGCTCCGACCACACATCGCGCAGGCGAACGCCATCACGACCTTTGATGTCGACATAGTCGGTGATGTCGAATGGACGAAAGCCGGTCGCTTCGACGATGACGTCCACCTCGTGCAGGTGCCCGCTGGCGTCGCGGATACCGCGCTCCTCGATGGCCGAGATCGCATCGGTGACGAGATGCACGTTCGATCGGTTGAACGTCGTGAGGTAGTCGTCGGAGATGCAGCGGCGCTTGCAGCCGGGCTCGTAGTCGGGTGTCAGCCGCCGTCGCGTTTCGGGATCGTTCACGGACTTGGCCAGGTGTTCGAGCCCCACTTTTCGCAACCGCTTCGACAGGAGCGAGCCGCGACGCAGCGACAACGTGCCCATCACGTCCATGAGTGACCACAGGAACCAGCGGTAGAGACGCATCAGCCAGCGGTGCTGGCGGAACAGCTCGCGGCGACTCTCCGGGATGTCGCGCGCGAGACGGGGGAACACCCATGCCGCCGAGCGCTGGAAGACGGTGACCTCGGCGACGAGTGGCGCGACTTCCGGCAGAACCTGAGCGGCGCTTGCGCCAGTACCGATGATCGCGACGCGTCGTCCAGCCAGATCGACAGCATGATCCCACCTGGCTGTGTGGAACATCGGCCCGGTGAAGCGCTCGCGGCCTTCGATGTCGGCTTGGTTGGGGAGGTGCAGGCCGCCGAGTCCGCTCACCACGACGTCCGCGGTGATGGACACCCCGTCGGCGGTCGTCACGTGCCAACGGGTGCCGTCGAAAGTCACATCGGTCACCGTCGTGTCGAGCAACAGATGAGGACGCAGCCCGTACTTGTCCACCGTACGTTCGCAGTAGTCCCAGATTTCCTTGCCGCTCGAGTAGGAGTGACTCCAGTCGGGGTTGAGCTCGAAGGAGAACGAATAGACATGCGACGGGACATCGCAGGCGATGCCCGGATAGGTGTTCTCGCGCCACGTGCCGCCGACGGCACTCGCCTTCTCGAGAATGACGAAGTCGGTGATGCCTCGCTTGCGGAGATTCACCCCCATGCAGATGCCGGACATGCCGCCACCCAGAACGGCGACACGAACGGAGCGGGCCTCGGTCATCGGAGGTTCTCCTCGCAGGGGCTTGAAATGAGCGAAGCGGCAAAGGTAGCGCAAAGCTCACGCGTGCGTCACGCCGGGGTATGCTGTTGCGGTCATCGCTCGCGACAACCCCATCGTCATGAACATCGTCTGTGCCGGCGATTGTGTGATCGACCGTTATGTGGACCTCGGTGTCGAGCGTTGCGGCGGCATCTCGTTCAACGTCGCGGTGCACGCGCGGCGTGCCTTTCCTGCCGATGACCGCATCCAGCTCGTATCCGCCGTGGGCAACGATGACCTGGGACGGCGGATGCTGGAATGCGTTGCCAACAGTGGTGTCGATGCTTGCGTGCGTACGCTCACCGGTGAAACTGCCTTGCAGCCCATCAAACTCACATCCGATGGCGACCGCACCTTCCTCGATTACCGGGCCGGGGTGCTCGAATCGCTCGAACTGGATGCGGCGGCGCGCCGCGTGATCGGCGCCGCCGACGTGCTTGCCACACCGCTGTACGCGCAGATCGCAGGGTTGTTCGATCGGATCATGAGATGTCCTACCCGTGCGCGGAGAGTGGTCGATTTTGCCGACATTGCCGATGACCCGCGCATGGAGCGTGTGGTCCCGTATGTCGACCAGCTGGATATCGCCTTTTTCGGAATCGCCGCCGGTGATACATCGACGATCGACGCGCTGAAGGCACTGGCGGCCGCACACGACAAATTGTTCGTCATCACGCTCGGTGCGGCAGGCAGCCTTGCCGTGGGCAGGGGTTCGCTCGCCACCTGCAGTGCGATACCGGTCGCGGAAATCGTGGATACGACGGGCGCGGGTGACAGCTTTGCGGCGGGCTTTCTCGCCGCGTACTGCCACGGTGCGGACCTGGGTGAGAGTCTGGCGGCGGGTGCCAGACGGGCGGCGGGGGTGCTGACGCGTATCGGCACGTACTGACCTGCTGCCAGCCTGGGCTTCCCATGCGTCGT
>JBFKCZ010000322.1:0-4243 GCA_041620035.1 Pseudomonadales bacterium | reverse complement strand
TCCCGTAGGTGTGGATCTGTAGCCCACCTTCGGATCGCTGGCGGGACGCTCGCGTCTTGCCTTCGATCGTCTTTTCCATAGACTGTTGCGGCGCACAAATCCTTGAACGCGTATTTCGAATCGATCTGGGGGAACAACGATGGGCATGCTGGATGGCAAAGTCGCGCTGGTGACCGGCGCGGGCGGCGGGCTGGGCCGTGAACACGCATTACTGCTGGCGAAAGAAGGGGCGGCCGTCGTCGTCAACGACCTGGGCGGCGCGCGCGATGGCACCGGTGCCAGCCACAACATGGCGGACCAGGTGGTCGCCGACATCAAGAAGGCCGGCGGCAAGGCCGTTGCCGATTACGGCTCCGTGGCCGACCCGGCGCAGGCACGGGCGATGGTCAAGACCGCCGTCGACACCTTCGGCAAGCTCGACATCTGCATCAACAACGCCGGCATCCTGCGCGACAAATCCTTCAAGAACATGACCGACGACATGTGGGACATCATCATCGCGGTGCACTTGAAGGGCACCTACCTGGTGACCAAGGCCGCCTACGATCAGATGATCGCCCAGGGTCATGGCGGTCGCATCATCATGACCAGCTCGACCTCGGGCCTGCTCGGCAACTTCGGCCAGACCAACTATGGCGCCGCGAAAGCCGGTACGGCCGGGTTCATGCGCTGCCTGTATCTCGAAGGCGTGAAGTATGGAATCACGGTGAACGTGCTCGCGCCGACCGCCATGTCGCGACTGACCGAAGACATCCTGCCGGAGCAGGCGAAGGATGCTTTCCCACCCGAGAAAGTCTCCCCGACGGTGGTGTGGCTGTGCACCGATGAGGCCAAGGATGTCACGGGGCGGCAGTTCCTCGTTGCGGGCAACAACGTATCGCTCCTGTCGTGGCAGCTGACCCCGATCGCGACCAAGGACGGCAAGGACAAGCCGTGGAGTGTCGCCGAAATCGGCAAGCACATCCTTTCGAGCAAGGAGAAGTGGCCGCCGATCAATCCGATGCGCGGGTTCTCCTGAGGAAAATCGCGAGCAAGGAGGGTGCCCCAAAATTCATCGGAGCGACTGTGGGAGCGCCCTTCGGGCGCGAACTGGTGCAATGAGTTCGCGGGCAAGCCCGCTCCCACCAAGTTCCCCCGGGCTCTCGCAAAATCCACATGACCAACCCAAACACCGGGCCACTCTCCGGCTTCAAGGTGCTGGACCTCTCCGCGGTGGTCTCCGGACCGCTGACGGGCGGGCTACTCGCCGATCAGGGTGCGGACGTGATCAAGGTGGAGCGCCCGACCGGCGACATCCAACGCCACGTCGGCAGCCGTCGCAACGGCTTCTCCGGCTTCTTTCACGTGCTCAATCGCGGCAAGCGATCGCTGGCACTCGATCTCGGCCGCGACGAGGCACGCCCCATCATCGAACGCCTCGCGCAGTGGGCCGATGTGGTGATCCAGAACTTCCGCCCCGGGGTGGCCGACCGCATCGGTGTCGGCTACGAGAAGCTCGCCAAGATCAATCCCCGGCTGGTCTACCTCTCGATCAGCGGTTTCGGCCAGACCGGGCCGAAATCCGACGAGCGCGCCTACGATCCGATCATCCAGTTCTATTCGGGTGTGGCCGCCGTGCAGGGCCGCATTCACCTCGACCATCCGCAGCGGCCGGAACAGGTCAACATGCTGATCCTCGACAAGCTGACGGCGTACACGGGTTGCCAGGCCATCACCGCAGCACTGCTGGCCCGTTCGCGCACCGGCGAGGGCCAGCACATCGCGCTGTCGATGCTCGACACCGGTATCGCGTTCCTATGGGCCGATACCGCAGCAGACCTGATCCTGCAAGGTGATGGCGTCGATCAGCGACCGCCGATCGGTGCATCCGGCAACGTCGCGCAGTACAGCGACGGCTGGGGGACGACCATGACGCTGACGGACGATGAGTTTCACGCGATGTGCGCCGTGTACGGTGTCGATCACGTGGCATCCGATCCGCGCTTCGCAACCATCGAGGCGCGACAGCGTAATCGCCCCGCACTGGCGGAAGTCATGGTGAACGAGGTCGCCCCGGCGGCGAAGCGCCTGTCGATCGCCGAAGCCAGCGAACGGATGCGCGCTCACGACGTACCATTTGCACGTGCCCGCCGGCTCGACGAACTCGCCGACGATCCACAGATTCGGCACAACGAGATGTTTCGCGATCTCGTCCATCCCACCGCCGGGGCCCTTCGCGACGCGCGTCCTGCGGCACGTTTCTCCCGCACGCCGGTACAGCCCGGCGGCCCGGCGCCCCTGTCAGGGCAGCACAGCCGCGCGATTCTCTCCGAACTCGGATTCGGTTCCGAAATCGAGGCATGGCTCGCCGCGGGTCTCGTCGTTCAGGCGGACGTCGCAGGCCTGCCAGACTGAACTTTCGGCGGCGCGATCGGATCAGACCGCGGCCGTCACCAGCCAGCATCGCGCACCGAGTTTGATCGGCCCGTCGCGCCCGAGCGGCGCGAGCGCATCCCGTACCGCCAACAGCGCGCGCTTGCGCACATCGGCATCGACCTGTGCCAACGGCCGGCTCAGCGGGCCGACGCGACCGACGAAGGCGAGCGCCTCGTCGACATCGCTACCGAGTTCCAGATCCGCTTCCACCGACTCGATTTCGACACCGCGATAACCCGCTTGGACGAGTATGGCCCGCACATAGTCGGTGTCCGCGAATGCGAAGGGACCCGGCGCCCGCGGATCCACCGGCGCAGGTTGTTCCGGCAGGTGCGGCCGCGCCGCGCCCATCGGCACCGCCATCCAGGGATTGACCTTGACGCTCTGCCAGCAGAGGAACGCAACGCGCCCGTCGGGTTTCAACGCGCTGCGTAAATTCCTGAACGCCACCACCGGATCGGCAAAGAACATCACGCCGAACCGCGAGAACAGCACGTCGAATTCCGCAGCGAAGCGGTGAGTCGCCGCGTCCGCGAGGATGAATTGGGCATTCGCCCCGGCACTGCTTGCGCGACCACGCGCCTGATCGAGCATGGGGCCGGATACATCGATGCCAACAACCCGGGCACCGCGCGCTGCGAATTCGAGGGACGTGGCGCCGCATCCGCAGCCCACGTCGAGCACCGATTCGCCAGGCACCAACGCTGCGCGCGCTACGACGGTTTGTGACAACGGTCTGAGCAACACATCCAAGCGGTCCTGGTACTCGATCCACGACTTCGCGGCCTCGCCGTTCCAGAACTCGATCTGCTCGGCGTTGGCACCCTGCGGCTCGAGTTTCGTCATGACTGTCGATCTCCCTTGCGTGGACCTGACCTCAGCGCCACTCGCGTCCCCACGCGAACGGTGCGGTGCCGGTCGGCGTCAACTGCAGCACTTCGGCATGCGCGCGGCCGGATGAGATCTCGAGCATACCGATCGTACCGAGTTGCGTGTCGTAGTTGTGCGGGTAGGTCGGTGAACCGGGGTTCACGCAGTACACGCCGTCGATCGTGGCAATGCGTTCCACATGCGTGTCGCCGGACACGATCACGTCGGGGCGCTCATCCGGAAAGAAGCGCTCGATCCAGCGTGCGAGGGTGAAGTTCGGTGGCCGCTCTGGCACGGGCACGTAGTGGGTCAGCCCCACTTTCAGCCCCTCGATGGGCAGCAGCCACGCGTAGCGCACACGGGGATCCTCGGGCTGCACGTCGCGACCGCCCGAGCCATCCTCGCCATTGCCGCGGGCTGCATAGACGGGTGCCACGCGCTCCAGTTCGTCGAGCACGTGGAACTCGTGAATGTCGCCGGCATGAAAGATGAGATCGACCCCGCGAAACGCCTCGAGCACCTGCGGCCACAAGGTCGCGCGCGCCTCGGGAATGTGGGTGTCTGAGATGAGCCCGATTCGCAATTCAGCGCGATCCGATGCCGAGAGGTCGCGAATTCGAAGGCGAGGGTTTCGCAGGCGGTTGCGGACGCGGGGGATCTTCGTATCCGTGGCCGCCATGATGTGGATGCCCCGGATAAGGCCGTGGTGCATACCAGGGCGCATACACGTAGCGCGGTTCGACTTCGACGATGTCTCGAACCTGCGCGGCAGCCCGCACACGCGCAACTTCCAGCTCTGTCTGCCGACGTCGTTCCGCGTTCGCTTCGTTCGCGCGTCGATCGGCTTCGAGCACGCCGATCAGCTCGAGCTGCTGTTCGTAGAGATCGGCGGCGCGCTCGACGTCTTCGGGTCGCGGCGCTACCGTTTCGAGCTCCACGGTGGTCGCACCATCCGTAT
>JBFKCZ010000321.1:0-4251 GCA_041620035.1 Pseudomonadales bacterium | reverse complement strand
TTCGCGGGCAAGCCCGCTCCCACAAGCTTCGATCAGGCGCTCCCACAAAGGCCCCGACGGTTGCCAACAGTTGCATTGAGGGGCGTCGAGAAGACCGCCGTCTGCGCAGTTATGTCACGCGGAATCGACTTCCATCACTTCTCGCGCCGTTCTCGGTTGCAAGGCGGCTTGACGGCGGTATCATTGCTGCCCCCTTGTCACCGCGCGACACGCCAGCTTGGTTTCCATCGGCCCCATCTCTCTGCGTAATCCGATTGTGTTGGCGCCGATGGTGGGTGTGACCGATTTGCCGTTCCGGGAGCTGGCCTGGGAGTTGGGCGCGGGTCTGGTGGTCGGGGAGATGACCAGTGCCAATCCCGAACTGTGGAGTTCCGAGTTGTCCCTCCGGCGCCGGGCGCGGGGCGGAGACGTCGGCCCCCACGCGGTGCAGATCGCGGGTGGCGATCCCGACCAGATAGCGGTTGCGGCGGCGCGGGCCGAGGCATCGGGTGCCGAGATCATCGACATCAACATGGGTTGCCCGGCCAAGAAAGTGTGCCGCAAGGCGGCCGGGTCGTCGTTGCTGAAGGACGAGTCACTCGTCGGGCGCATCCTCGAAGCCGCCGTACGCGCGGTGGCCGTACCGGTCACCGTGAAGATTCGCACGGGCTGGTCACCGGAACAGCGCAACGGGGTTCGCATCGCACAGATTGCCGAAGCCGCGGGGATCGTCAGCATCGCGGTTCACGGGCGTACTCGTGCCTGCCGCTTCGTTGGTGCGGTGGAGTACGACACCATCGCGGCCATCAAGCGCGCCGTCAGCATCCCCGTGTTCGCCAACGGCGACATCGTCGACGTGGCCAGCGCTCGTGCGGTGCTCGGCTACACCGGCGCGGATGGACTCCTGATCGGCCGCGCGGCTCTGGGTGCGCCCTGGCTGCCCGGTGACATCGCGCGCGCGCTCGCCACGGGTCGAACGGCAGCGCCGCGTTCCTTCTTCGAGGTCATGGTGATCGTCGATCGCCACGTCGCGCGACTCCACGAGTTCTACGGCGCTTCGCGCGCCGTCGGCATCGTGCGTAAGCACGTCAAAGGCTACTTCGAGATCCTCGCCGTCGATGACACGAGTCGAATGGCGTTCAATGCCATCGATTCCGCTGCCGAGCAGCGCGACTTCCTCGCGCATCTTGTAACAAACCGCGAAACAGCGAGAGCGGCATGACACGGACTCGATTGCGCAAGCGTGGCTCCAAGGGCGGCTCACCAAAGAGCGCGGCGAACGGCGCGATCGCGTTCACCGACATCGATCAGCGTCCACTGCACCGCTGCGTTGGCTCCGCCATGGACCGGTACTTCGACAGTCTGGACGGAGCCACTCCTCATGGGCTCTACGATCTCGTCATCGCGGAAGTCGAACGACCGCTGCTGGAAAGCGTGATGCGGTATGTCGACGACAATCAGAGCCGGGCGGCCGAGATGCTCGGCGTCAATCGGGGTACGCTACGCCGCAAGCTGCAACAGCACGGCCTGCTCGACCGGTGACGGCATCCACACCGCCACGCCCCATTCGACGGGCGCTCCTGTCCGTTTCCGACAAACGGGGACTGATTCCCTTTGCGCAACGGCTCGCGTCCCTGGGTGTTGCGTTGCTGTCGACCGGCGGCACCCACCGCGCATTGACCGAAGCTGGCCTCACCGTGCGTGAAGTCGCGGACTACACGGGCTTTCCCGAGATGATGGATGGCCGCGTCAAGACGCTGCATCCGCGGGTCCACGGTGCCCTGCTCGGACGGCGGGGAACCGACGATCGCGTGATGGCGGATCACGGTATCGATGCCATCGATCTCCTGGTGGTGAATCTGTATCCGTTCGCCGCCACCGTGGCGCGCGCGGATGCGACCCGCGAAGATGCCATCGAGAACATCGACATTGGCGGCCCGGCCATGGTGCGTTCGGCCGCCAAAAACCATGCGGATGTACTCGTCGTCGTCGAGCCGTCGGACTACGACGCTGTGCTCGCGGAACTCAAAACCCACGACGGCGCGACGACCCTCGAGTTCCGATCGCGGTTTGCGGCGAAGGCGTTCGCGCACACAGCGCGCTACGACGCCGCGGTGGCGACCTACCTGGGCCGCGCAGACGATGAGCTGCCGGCCCAGTTCACCGTCGCCTACGATCGGGTCGATGCGTTGCGCTACGGAGAGAATCCGCACCAGCGGGCCGCACTGTACGCAGACCCCGCAGGCGCGGCGAGCGGCACCATCGCCGGCGCGCGCCAGCTGCAGGGCAAGGCACTGTCGTACAACAACATCGCCGATACCGACGCCGCACTCGAATGCGTGAAGGTGTTCGATTCGCCCGCGTGTGTGATCGTCAAACACGCGAACCCCTGTGGCGTCGCGCTGGGGGCCAATCTGCTCGAAGCCTACGAACACGCCTATGCCACCGACCCGACCTCGGCCTTCGGCGGCATCATCGCCTTCAACGGCACGCTCGACGCGGCCACCCTGGAGGCGGTGCTTGCGCGGCAGTTCGTCGAAGTGGTGGTTGCCCCTCGCGTCGATGTGCGCGCGGTCGAGGTTGCTAAAGCGAAGAAGAACGTACGTCTGCTCGAGTGCGGGGAGTTCACCTCACAGCCGCGGGGCTGGGAGCTCAAGCGTGTCGGTGGTGGCCTCCTGGTGCAGAGCGCCGACGAAACGGAACTCGATCCCGCGGCACTGAACGTGGTCACCCGGCGCGCGCCGTCGGAATCGGAGCGGGCCGATCTGCTGTTCGCCTGGCGGGTCGCCTGGTTCGTGAAGTCGAATGCCATCGTCTATGCGAAGCACAGCCGGACGATCGGCGTGGGCGCGGGACAGATGAGCCGCGTGGTCAGTGCGAAGATCGCGGGCCTCAAGGCCGAAGAGGCGGGGCTCAGCGTAGCGGGCGCGGTGATGGCGTCGGATGCGTTCTTCCCGTTCCGCGATGGCATCGATGCGGCGGCGGGCGCCGGTATCCGCGCGGTGATTCAGCCCGGCGGCTCCATGCGCGATGCGGAAGTCATTGCGGCCGCCGACGAGCACGGCATGGCGATGCTGTTCACCGGCACGCGCCACTTCAGGCATTGAGCGCATGGGCATTGAGCGCATGAAAGTACTGGTCATTGGCGGTGGTGGTCGTGAGCATGCCTTGGCGTGGAAGGCGGCTCAAAGCGAGTCCGTCGACGCCGTGTTCGTCGCGCCCGGCAATCCCGGCACCGCACTCGAGGGGAAAGTGTCGAACGTCGACCTCGACCCCCTCGACTTCGACGGGTTGGTCGCCTTTGCCCTGCGGGAGCGAATCGGCCTCACCATCGTCGGCCCGGAAGTGCCTTTGGTTGCCGGGATTCGCGATCGATTCGACGCCGAGGGGCTTGCCTGCTTCGGGCCGTCGCGTGCGGCGGCACAGCTCGAAGGCTCCAAAGCGTTCACCAAGGACTTCATGGCGCGCCACGGCATACCGACGGCGGCCTATGGATCCTTCACCGAACTCGCAGCCGCGGAGGCCTACGTGCGCGCCAGGGGCGCGCCGATCGTGGTCAAGGCCGACGGCCTCGCCGCCGGCAAGGGCGTGGTCGTTGCCGCGACCGAAGACGAAGCCATCACGGCGCTGCGCGATATGTTGTCGGGCAATGCGTTCGGCGACTCCGGACGGCGCGTGGTGATCGAAGAGTTCCTGACGGGGGAAGAGGCGAGCTTCATCTGTATCGCCGATGGCAAGCGTGCGCTGCCATTTGCCAGCTCGCAGGACCACAAGGCGCGTGACGATGGTGACCGAGGGCCGAATACCGGTGGCCTCGGCGCCTATTCGCCCGCACCCGTCGTCACACCCGCGGTGCACGCGCGAATCATGCGCGAAGTGATCGAACCGACGGTTCGCGGTATGGCCGCCGACGGTGCGCCGTACGTCGGTTTTCTGTATGCGGGTGTCATCGTCGCCGCGGATGGCAGTGTCAAAGTGATCGAGTTCAACTGCCGCTTCGGCGATCCGGAATGTCAGCCGGTGCTGATGCGATTGCAGTCCGACCTGGTGGATCTCTGCCAGCACGCCTTGCGCGGTGAACTCGACCGGGTGGCGATGCATTGGGATGAGCGCGCGGCCCTGGGTGTGGTGATGGCGGCCGGTGGCTATCCGGGCGACTACGCGAAAGGCGAGCCCATCAGCGGCCTCGATCGCGTCGCGTCTGCCAACGTCAAAGTGTTCCACGCCGGTACCAAGGCGCAGGGCGGCCGCATCGTCACCAACGGCGGCCGC
>JBFKCZ010000320.1:0-4252 GCA_041620035.1 Pseudomonadales bacterium | reverse complement strand
GTACTCGCCGACCTTATTGGGCTTGATGGTCATGACCATGTCGTAACCGGGCAGCACCTGAACGTTGATGTTGGCCGGCTGCAGCGAAAATCCGTGCTGCCAGTCGGTGGAAGTGATGTGCAGGCGGTAGCTCTGATTCACTTCGAGCTCGTAACTGGGCCACCAGTCCCAAAGTCGACCGATCAGATAGATGTCTGCCCCGATCGGCGGCTTGACGACGGGTTTGTTGAACTGCCCTTCGGTACGCACGGTGAACTCGTCCACGACCGCTTGCGTCTTTGCCATGAACGCCTGGGGCGTCGTTCGATAGGCCTCGCTCGACAGGTTCTGCTCACCGTAGACGTGCCAGTACGGCATCATCAGCGTCAGGATGATCCCCCACACCACGACGACGGTGATCCAGATCAGCTCGCTCTTTTCGATGTGTTCTTTCCACCAGATCTTCTTGGTGGGAGGTGCCAGACTCGTCATTGAAGCCCCCTCAACCGATAACGGATGACCACCCTCACTGCGCGATGGGAATCGAAATCAACTCCATGATTCCCCAGATGATGTAAGTGAGCGTCGGTACCGCAATGCCGATGAACAGAAGGATGAAGGGGTTGTCCAGAACCTGTTGCATGAACGGAATGCTGGACGCATCGTCCTCGGGTTTTTCGCGATCGACCATGGCCTGACGTCCCTTCAACGCGCAGTTGCGCCTCGAATGGATTCTTCACGGGGCCGATTCATCCCGACATAAGGGGATTCCACTGGGCGGGCGGAAGAGAACGGCGGGCGTTACCCGCGTTTCACTGCTGCGTCGCGTCGCGCATCCAGCCAACTCTGGAACATCAACACATCCCACAGCCACGCCGACCAGTCGGCACGTGCCGAGAGGTGTGCACTCAGCATCTCCGCGATCGTCGCAGCGTCGAAGTAGCCCTCGCGACGCAGCCGCTCGCGAGCCAGCAGGTCCGACGCCCACTCCCGCAGCGGGCCGCGCAGCCAATCGCGCAGCGGCACGCCAAACCCCTGCTTCGGTCGATCAGTGAGCGAACGGGGCACGTGCCGCGACAACAGCCGCTTGAGCATGGCCTTGGGCTCGCCGGCCGTTCTCAGCGCGGTCTCGGGTACACCTGCGCAGAACTCGACGAACGCCTGATCGAGGAGTGGCACGCGTAACTCGAGGCTCACCGCCATGCTGGCGCGGTCGACTTTGGTGAGGATGTCGTTCGGCAGGTACGCAATCAGGTCCTGCACCGCCATGCGCCGCCAGAACGGCAATTCCCGCGTCCAATGCTGCGCATCTCCGTAAACGGACATCCGTTCGCGACCGCCGATCACCACGCTATCGGGCAGCTTCCAATGCGACATGAAGACCTGATCGTAGAGCTGCGATGGATCATCCAGCCGCAGCAGTTCTGCAACGCGCCGCAGCTTGTCCGACAAGGGGCCTGGACGCCCGAGGATGCGCGGCGCCGAAACCCGACGCGCGAGCCAGTCGACCGGCCGCATCTCGAGCGCGTTCGCGGCAACGCTACGCAACCGCCTCGGTATGCGCGCCAGCTTCGACTCGAGGGCAAGGCACTGTGGATATCGCTTGTATCCCCAGCCCAGCTCATCACCACCATCACCCGAAAGGCACACCGTCACGTGATCCCGCGCCAGCTGGCTGACGAGATGAGTCGGCAGAATCGAGGAGTCGCCGAAGGGTTCGTCCATGAAAGAAGGCAGCTTGCTCACGGTGTCGAGCAATTCGCGTTCGCCCATCACCAGCTCGGTGTGATCCGTACCCAGATGCGAAGCGATGCTGCGCGCCGACTCGATTTCGCTGAACGCTTCCTGCTCGAATCCAATGGTGAACGTCTTGACCGGCCGGCTCGATACGCGCTGCATGAGTGCGACGACCAATGAAGAGTCGATACCACCCGAAAGAAAGGCGCCAACCGGTACGTCCGCGACGAGCTGACTCGCGACCGATCGTTGCAGCAGATCGTGCGCGCGCGCATCGATGGCTTCGATGGAGTCCATGTCCAAGCCTGCCGATGCGGTCGCTGTCGCCGTCGACGTCCTCGGCGACCAGAACGTCGCCGCATCGGGAAGTTCGCCGACGATCGGCGCGGCAGACGACATCGTCAACCACGTACCGGGCACGAGCTTGCGGATACCGTCGTAAATCGAATGAGGGGCCGGTACCTGGCTGTAGCGCAACATCGTGCTGAGCGAATTCCTGTCTACGTGCGCATCGCTGCGCGGCAGTGCATCGAACGCCGTGAGCTCGGAGGCAAACACGAATCGCCGACCCCACCACCCGTAGTAGAGCGGCTTGATGCCAAGCGCATCGCGTGCGATGTGAATCTCGTGCCGATCGCGATCGTACACCGCGAACGCGAACATTCCGGAACACCGCGCCAGGGTCGCTTCCACGCCCCAGCGATCGATCGCCTCGATGATGACTTCGGTGTCCGAATGGCCGCGCCACACCACGTTCGGCAAATCGGCCTTCAGGTCCAGGAAGTTGTACATCTCGCCGTTGTAGACGATGACGTAGCGACCGCTGTTCGACACCATCGGTTGGTGGCCGTGGGCGGACAAGTCGATGACCGACAGACGGCGATGGCCGAGGCCGACGTTGTCCTCACACCAGATACCCGCGTCGTCCGGACCTCGATGCCGCAAGCGGTCGCGCATGCGGACGACCAGATCCGGGTCGGCCCCGCGCGCGGTTTCGATGACGCCGACAATACCGCACACAGTCAGCGACTCCGGCAGGCTTGGCGGAGCGATGCGGCATGCCGTTCGACCGTCGTTGCGAGCGCAAAGCGGGACACAATGCGCTCGCGCGCCGCCGCACCCGCTTCGCGTCTGGCCTGCGGACTCATGGCAAGCGCCGTCTCGATGGCATCGGCCAGTGCAACCGGATCGCCGGGCGGCACGACGCGCCCAGTACTTCCAATGACTTCGGCGGTTTCACCGACATCGGTCGCCACGCACATGGCCGAGCAGCTCATCGCCTCCGCAACCACAGTCGGTGAACCTTCGGTCAACGACGGATTGACGACGACATCGGCGGCACTGAAGGCACCGACGGTGTTGGACTGCACGCCGAGGAATCGGCACGCCCGCGGATCCATGCCAGTCGTCGCCGCGTCGCCCGCCAGCGCCTCGGTGCCCTCACCGACAAACACCACGACCGCCTTGCGTCCACGCGCCTGCAGCAAACGCATCGCTTGCAGCAGAACGGCCTGCCCTTTGTGCACATGACGCCGCGCGACATGCACCACGAGGCCGTCGTCCTCCGCGACCGATGCGAGCTTACGGAAGTTCGCGGCCGCAGCTGCGTCGAACCGGAAGTGGTTGGTGTCGATGCCGTTCGGAATGAATCGATAGTCGGCTGCGATCCCCAGGCGTCGATGCGCGTCGATCGCCATGGTCGCATTGACATGGATGGCGGCGGGCGCTGGCAGGTGAGGTAGCACCTTGAGGATTGCTCGCGTCGTCCGGCTCTCCGCGCCCAGATCGATGGGCACGTGCCGGAAATTCCAGACGACACGTGAGCCCTTCGCGTGAAACAGGCTCGCAACCAGGGCGCCGCCGTACATCCAGCCCTCGACCAGAGGCCAGGATCGAGACCACGCCCCGAAGACGGATCGGGCGCCAGCGCTCAGCACGTCGACACCTTGTTGCAGCGCCATCTCGCGTAGTTCTCCACCGTCCTTCAAGGGCAGAACGGTGACCTCGATGCCGTGCGTCTTCAACTCGCGTGCGCCTCGAATCAGGTTCATCTCGGCGCCGCCGGTGTGCAGTGAATTGATGATTGCGAGCATCCGCAGTGGCTGGTCGTCGAAAGCAGGGACCGATAGTGGGTGAGCGGGGTTCACGCTAGTGGGGTGTCGGTCGCCACAGCGCCGAAATCCGCCGCCCAATGGAGCGAACATCGGAGATGTTCAACAACCAGAGAACCCCCACATAGGTTGCTGCACCCATGGCAACCGCCAGAAATATCTCGAGCACGCCAGATCCGATGACGGCCGCTACGCTCGCGAGCATGGTGACGCAACCTGCCGTTACGCCAAACATGACTCCCGGCTTCGGCGCCATGCGTGCGAAGCCACGCACGGTCAGCATGCTGGCGACGACGCCGAGAACTGTTGCGACACAATACGCCATCGCCGCGCCGAGTATGTCGAGGCGCGGCACCAGCACCACCGCGATGACGATGCTCGACATGGCCACGCCTGCCACAATGCTCGCGTGCAGACGCATCTGT
>JBFKCZ010000319.1:0-4272 GCA_041620035.1 Pseudomonadales bacterium | reverse complement strand
GCCGGCCGCCTCTATGCGCGAGAGCAGGAGGCAGCGTTCGGCCTTGGCCAGCAGGCTGTGACGGAAGCGGGCACGCGCAAGATCGGGGTGGAAGGCGAGTATGCCGTGACGGAAACGATGCGCGTACGTGCCGATGCCTTCCAGCAGACGCAGGTGGACGGCGATGGCGCGCGCCGGGTGGCGGAGACCCGCGTGGAGCACAGCCAGGGTCAGCGCATGCTGTTCGGCGGCTTGCGCGCCGTGCAGGAGGAGTCGGTCGACGGCCGCCGCCTCGATGGCAACCAGCTGGTGATCGGCGGGAGTCAGGGTGTCGGCGACGGCCGCCTGACACTGCACTCGACCGCCGAGATCGAACTGGGCGGCGATGAACAGAACACGGATTACCCCAATCGTCTGCTCGCAGGCGCCGAGTACCGCGTGCTCGACGGGTTGAGTGTGATCGGCGAACAGGAGCTCACCTTCGGCGATCGACGCGACACCCAGGACACGCGCGTCGGCATCGCGGCGGTGCCGTGGTCGGGCGCCGACGTGGCAGCGAGTATCGAGCGCGAACACGGCGAGCAGGGCGAACGGCTGTTCGCGACCACGGGGCTCCTGCAGCAGTGGCAGGTGAACGCGCGCTGGCAGCTCGATTTCGGCATGGACCGGGTGCAGACCCTGCGGTCCGATCTGTCGGCGGACGCTCCCGAAACACTCACGTTCAATCCTGCCGCGCCACCGGCCTCGGGTTCCGTGAACAACGACTTCAGCGCCTACTACGCGGGCGGAAACTACAGGCGCGAGTTGTGGGACGCGAGCGGCAGGCTCGAGTTCCACCAGGGCGACGTGGCGGACAAGTGGAACCTGCTTGCGGGGGTGAGCCGCCAGCTCGCCGAAGGACGCGTAGTGGCCGCGAGCTTCGCACTCAACACCGAGCAACTCGCCGACGGTACCGAGCGCAACCGCGGTGATGTGCGTGTCGGCCTCGCGTGGCGCCCCTCCGAGTCGCCGTGGTCGGTGCTGAACCGCATCGATCTCACCTTCGATGAACTCATCGGCGGCGGTTTCGACACGCGCACCCGCAAGCTGATCGAGAACTTCAATCTCAATTACGCACCCGACGGACGCCATCAGCTGGCCCTGCAACTCGGACTCAAGTACGCACTCGAGGACATCGACGGCGACAACTACGACGGTGCCACCTCGCTGTCGGGGCTCGAGTACCGGTTCGACCTCTCGCGAAAGTGGGACGTGGGTGTCCGGGGTGCCGCGTTGCATTCGTTTGCATCCAACGCGACGCGCTACTCGACCGGTGTTTCGATGGGCCACAGTCCGGTGACCAACATGTGGGTATCCATCGGATACAACTTCATCGGCTTCGAAGACCGCGACTTCACCGGAGCCGACTACACGGCGCAGGGTCCGTATCTGAAACTGCGCTTCAAGGTGGATCAGTCGTCGATCCGCGAATACCTCGAGTACGCGTCGTTTTCCGAAACGCCGCGTCGCCGCTGAGATCCCGTGATCTGTCATTTGCGCCTCTATTTGCGCCCTTCCGCGCTGTTGCATTAAGGTCCGCAGCCTTTGACGGTGTGCGGGGGCGGCATGCGGCATTGGTTACGTACGGCAATGCGCCGGGATGTGGTGCGACGCGCGCTCACGATGGCGGCGATCGTGGGCCCCGTGCTCCTGCTCATCAACCACGGCGACGTCCTGTTCGGCGCCGATGTGGATGGTGCGCGGGCTGCAAAGATGCTGCTGACCGTCTTCGTTCCGTATGTGGTGTCGACCTGGTCGAGCGTAGGAGCCGTGCGTGCGTCACTTGCGAGTTGATTGGCTGCTGGGAGTCGTCTTGCTGACGATCGTTCCCGTGCAGGCGGCGGAGCAAAACGCGGTCGAGGAGGTCCTCGTCACGGGCAGCATCGCTTCACGTCAGGGTGACTTGGGAAGTCTGTCGGCGATCGATGCAGATGCCATCGAACGTACCCGAGCCACGCACGCCAACGAAGTGATGGTGCGGGTGCCCGGCGTATGGATCACGCGCGGTTCGGGACAGGAACATCTCACCGCGATCCGCTCGCCGGTGTTCACCGGTGCGGGATCGTGCGGCGAGTTCCTGTTGCTGGAAAACGGCGTTCCCATTCGCCCCGCTGGTTTCTGCAACGTCAACAATCTGTTCGAAATCAATGGCGAACAGGCGAGCCGCATCGAAGTGCTGCGCGGCCCCGCGAGCGCCCTGTTCGGCGGCAACTCGCTGTACGGCACGGTGAACGTCGTTCCGCAGCAGGCGCCGGGATCGACCAGGCTCGCCCTCGAAGGCGGGCCGCATCGCTTCGGCAAGGTGAGCGCTTCGGCAAGCGTCGGCGAGGCCGATCATTGGCTGCGCGTCGATGGCCATGCCACCCACACCGACGGCTATCGCGTTGCGACCGGGCACAAGGAACAGAAGCTGAACGTCGTGCACGCCGCGCGCATCGGCGCATTCGACGTGCGAACGCTCGTTTCCGGCACGAATCTCGAACAACAGACCGGCGGCTTCGTACTCGGATTCGAGGCATACGACGATTCCAATCTGCGGCGCACGAATCCGAACCCGGAAGCCTATCGCGACGCATGGGCTGCGCGTATTTCGAGTGAGTGGCGGCGCGAACTCGACGGCGATCTCGAGCTGACGCTGACGCCGTGGCTGCGCAAGTCGCGCATGAAGTTCCTGCAGCACTTCCTGCCTGGCCAGCCTTTCGAGGAGAACGGTCAGACGAGCGCCGGTGGACAGGTGGTGCTGAGCGGCGGCGATCGCGTGCAGTGGAACATCGGCGCCATGGCCGAGTGGGCCGAAGGCGATCTCTACGAGTTCCAGCAGAATCCCACCGTGGGTTCGCCGTTCCTGCGGGCAACGCGTCCCGTGGGCGTGCACTACGACTACGACGTGGTCAGCGCCAATGCCGCGCTGTTCTACGACGTGCGCGTGCCACTCTCCGACGCCATCGACCTGTTGCACAGCGCGCGAGCGGAATGGCTCGACTACGACTACGACAACAACGCGCTCGACGGCAACACCCGCGACAATGGCGTGCCATGCGGCTTCGGCGGCTGTCTCTACACGCGTCCCGCGGATCGCAGCGACGACTTCGTGGACTATGCGGGGCGGCTGGGCATCGAGTGGCGCAACTCGGAGACGATCGTCAGTTACGCGCTGCTGAGTAGTGGTTTCCGCGCGCCGCAGGCGACGGAGTTGTACCGGCTGCAGAGCGGCCAGCAGATCGCCGATCTCGAGAGCGAAACGATCACCGGCGCCGAGATTGGCGTGCGATGGTTCGACCGTGCGCTGTCGAGTTCGATTGCGACGTTCGTGGAACGCGGCAAAGACCTCGTGTTGCGCGATGCCAACGGGTTCAACATCAGCCGCGGGCAGATCGATTCGTATGGGATCGAATTCGAGTTCGTGCTCACCCCGAGCGATGCGCACCGATTCGAACTCATCGGCACCTATGCACGTCACGAGTACGGATTCGATCGCGTGCTGGCTCAGGGTGAGACGATCGAGAAGGGCAACGATGTGGACACGGCGCCGCGGTGGCTCGGCAGCGCGCGGTGGCGCTGGCAACCGACCGAGGCTGTGCACAGCGAGATCGAGTATGTCTACCTGGGCAGACATTACGTGAACGCGGAGAACACGGCGGACTACGACGGCCATGGACTGTGGAACTGGCGCGGCAGCTATCGCATCTCGCCGCGGTTCGAGGTGTTCGCACGGGTCATGAACTTCACGGACGAGTCCTACGCGGATCGCGCGGATTTCGCATTCGGCAACTACCGCTACTTCCCGGGCACGCCGGCCGAGGTGTTCGCGGGCTTCGAGATCGTGCTTTGATGATCTGATCGGCAGGGAGGATCGAGTTGAAGATTCTGTTGCGTACCATTCTCGTCGCCGCGGTCGTGCTCGTGGTGGGCGTGATTGCGATTGCCCTGTTCGCGCCGGTGAGCGTGCCGTGGCAAGGCATGCTGGCCGAACGCTTCCCGTCGCTCTTCGACAGGCCCAGCGCCGATCACGCCCTGGTGGAGTCGAGGCTGCGCGTACCTGCGGGCTACTCGATTTCGCTGTTCGCAAGCGACGTACGCAACGCGCGCATGGTTCGCGTGACCGGCAACGGTGATGTTCTGGTGACCGCGAACCGCGGCACGGAGGTGTTGTTGCTGAACGCCGATCGCGATGGCGATGGCGCTGCCGATGGCAGACGCGTGCTCCTCGATGGCCTCGACGGCGCGAACGGCCTCGATATTGCCGAGGGCTTT
>JBFKCZ010000318.1:0-4282 GCA_041620035.1 Pseudomonadales bacterium | reverse complement strand
GGTGCGCGCCGCCTGGCGCGACAGCTCGAGGGAGTCACCGACGAAGTCCGCCAGATCCTGAATCGCGCCGATCTGGTAGTTGTGGGCGAGGATCAATGCCCCCTGCTCGCGGCGCATCCGGTCGATCCCCGCGACGAGGTCTGCATCGGTCATGGACGCGATCTCTCGATCAGCCTCGATCGTGGCGGCCGCCGCAGTGTGCGCCACCGAAGGCCGCGCCCGCTGCTCCGGGATCGCGTCGCCAGGTCGGTGCATCTCCTTCGTCATCTACCTCCGTGTACGCGAGCCGGCCAGCAGAGGCTAGCGCGGATTCCACGTAGCGGCGTGTGATGCCAGATCGACCAGGACCGCTCAGTCGCTGTTCGCACTTCACGGCCATCTCGTTTCGAACGGTGATTCAAGGTCTTTGCGTCGTAACGAGGCGCATTGGGGCGCAGCGACGCTCTGCGGCCCTAAGAGCGCTTGGTGAACTCGACGTCCATCGTGCGCGCGGTGTTGATCAGGTAGCCGACGACGCGTTCTCGCGTGTCGCGCACGAACCGCACGAGATAGGTCCCGCGTGCGAACTCGAATACGTCGCGTGCCACTGGTCGAAGTGGCGCAGTCCATTTCGGCGAGCTCAGTGACAGCACATCGCGGTCGAGAACGAGGCGATGAACGGCATCGACTTCGTCACTCGCGTAGGCGCCGACGAAGTCGGCCAGATGACGCGTCGATGGCTGGTACGGTGGCGTTCGTAGGTAGCGCCGTTCGGCTTCGTTCGGGAGTGACACGCGCAGCGCCGCAGCGTCGATGAACGAGATTGCAACGGCGCGGTCCTCGTATGTGCCAATGAGTCGGTCCGGGCCCAGGGCTCGCAGACCGACGACCGGAGATCCCGCGATCGCCGCTCGCAGTCCGCCGGGTCCGAGCGACAAGGCCACCATACGGCGCGCATCGCTGTCGAGATAGGTGCCGACGCGCGAAGCGAGCACGGCAGTGGACAGCTCCAGGGTCTGTGGCTCGGCTCTGTTGAACAAGGGCGCGAGATGGATGTCGGCGATGCGGCGCGCCGCGCTGCTTGGATCGATGGTGGCCGTGTTGCAGAGGACGGCCACGCCGAAGCGCTGATCGGGGAAGCGCAGGAGATCGGCGACGTATCCGGCGTCGCCGCCGCCGTGTTCGATCGTCCGCAGACCACGGTAGCTGCCAATCACCAGGCCCGCGGCGTAGTCGAGCTGTTGGCCATTGTCGAGGGCGCCCGGTGCCAGCTGCTGCCGGATCAGCTCGGCGCCGCCGATGCGCGGCGTCAGGAAATGCCCATCCCAGCGCGCCAGATCCTCTGCAGTGGTCAACAAGCTAGTGGCACCTACGGTGTCGAGATGGGTGGGGGCGAGCCTGTAGCCATCTCCTGCTGGCCGATATCCATGCGCGATGTCGGCGACGATCTCTGCGTGATCGTCGCGAAAGAAGCTGCGTTGCATGCCGAGCGGCCGAAAGATCCGCTCGGTTGTGAACTGGCGAAAGCTCTTGCCGCTCGCCCGGGCGACGACTCGTGCGAGCAGCGTGTATCCGGTGTTCGAATAGGCCCACGCCGAGCCGGGCGCGAAGTTGAGCCGCCGTTGCCGCGACACCACGTTCAGCACGTCGGTGTCGCTGATCAGGTCGCGTGAGTAGCGCCAACCGGCGAGCACCAACAGCTCCCACTGATCCCGCAAGCCGCTGGTGTGGTGCAGCAGATGACGAATCGTGATGGGGGCCAAACCGAAGTCGGGCACCTCGGGCACGTACCGTCTGACGTCGTCGTCGAGCCCGACCAGACCATCTTGCGCCAGGAGCAACACCGCAGAGGCCGTGAACTGCTTCGCGACCGAACCGACGTGGAACACCGTTGCCGGCGTGTTCGGTATGCCGGTCGCCAAGTCCGCCATCCCGTAACCACGGGAATAGATGATGCGCCCGTCGCGCATCACGGCGATGGCACAGCCGGGGCTCCGTCTCGAATCGACCGCTGCGAAGATTGCATCGGTGGCTCGCGCGTGCGGCTCGACGGTATCGATGGGGGGGAACTGAGCGAAGGCGACGGCGTTGAGCATCCCGCTGACGATGATCCCCAGGCGGCCGAGCATGCCGCTGCGGATGCGCGCTGAGCGATGGCGAGGTGCCGCGTCAGCAGGAGGATTCGATCGATTCGTCCGTTCAGTGCAATGACCAGCGCCACAGGCGAACTCAGACCGACAACCCATACCGCGCGTGGCCGTGCAATCGATTCGGAACAAAACAACTATCTCTCAGTGCATCGGCATTGACGTGAGCGTCGCCTCGCAGGACCGCCCGTTTTAGGGAAACTCGCTGCGGATCAGATCGAACAGACGGTGCATCCGCGGGTCGACGAACGTGCCCCAGGATTCGGGGACCATGCAATTGTTCATGATGTAGGCGCCTGCCAGGTGGCGTTTCGCATCCATGAAGCACCATGCACCGCCATAGCCTCCCCAGTGAAACGCATCGGGTGTCGGTGCCGGGAACTCGCTGCCGTCGAGGCCAAAGCCGAGCCCCAGACGAATGGGCCCGAGCATCGGGCAGGTGTCGTACACCTGTTCGCGCGCAGCTTCCCGTACGATCTCTGCCGAGAGGTAGCGCTTGCCCTCGACCGCACCTTCCATTGCCAACATGGTCGCTAAGCGGCACATCCCGCGCGCATTCGAGAATCCGCCACCGCCCGGATTGACCATGGATACCAGATTCCAGTCGCTGGTCCAGCGTGGATCCTCGATCGGTAGCGTGGTTGCTTTGAACACGCGTTCGCCAACGTCGACGTGTGGCAATGGTTTGGTGTTGACGAAATCGGCGAGTCGATCGAGGTCTGCCCGGTGCTGCAAGCCGAGCAGAATGTCGGCACCCAGCGGCCCGGTGAGTTCCTCATGGAGGAAGTCGCGGAGCGATGCGCCCGTCACGCGTTGCACCAGTTCGCCGAGGATGTGTCCGTACGTGTATGCGTGGTAGCAGACGGGATGGTTCTCGAACCAGGGCTTTTCGGCGGCGATGCGCTCGATGACGAGATTCCAGTCGGCAAATTGCTCGGCGGAAATGGGCTCGCGGAATCCGGGGACGTTGGCGCGGTGCGTCAGAGCGTGTCGTACCGTAGTGTCGCCCTTACCGTGCTGCGCGAATTCCGGCCAGTACGTGGCGATGGGTTTGTCGAGATCCAGGAGTCCCCGGTCGATGCAGATGAGCGCGCAGACGGTCGTCGGGATTTTCGTTGCAGAGAACAGGCAGACGATGGTGTCTTCCCGCCAGGGCTTGGTTTTTGCGAGGTCGCGATAGCCGCCCCAGACATCGATGATGGTCTCACCATTCAACGTCATGCACAGGGACGCACCCACTTCGTGACCTTCCGCGAAGTTCTGCGCAAAGGCATCCCGCAGCGACTGATGCTCGGCGGAGCAGAAGCCGTTGATCTCGGCCTGATTCCCCATTGTCGAAAGCAGCTCCGTAGCGAACCGGTAGAACCCTACTCGGCCTTCGCTCAATCCTCCACCGCGGCCGTCACCGCGTTGATGAACAGATCGCCGGGCCACTCGTCCTCGATCAGCGTCAGCGCGGTCGAAAAGTACACACCGAGAAGATCGTAGGTCGGATCCACCCACACGATGGGACCGCCGGCGTTGCCCTGGTAGAACGCCTGCGGTGATTGCAGCGAACCTTCCCCGAGCGCGCGCTTCTGCCCATGCACGTTCCAGCCAATACCCCAGGTCGCCTCCGGGATGCGCTCGTCGCGATACTGCGCGGCGAGGCCCGCTACCTGATTGCGCGTCATCTCGCTCACCGCCGCGCGACTCAATACGCGCACGTCGCCGTAGCGCCCGCCATTGAGAAACATCTGTCCGAAGGTCGCCATATCGCGCGGTGAGGTGTACACGCTGAAACAGGCCCAGGGCACCGTGTTGAGCGCGGCACCTTGCAGCAGTTCGGCGTGTGGCGCGTCCGGCGGGCGCTGGATGACCCGGTGCCGTTCCGATGCCGGCACCGTGTAGGTCGTGTCGCGCATCCCCATGCGATCGAAGAGACGCACCTTCGCGAATTTGGGTAGAGGAACACCACTCACCCGGCGCACGATCTCGCCCACCAGTTCCACCGCGTAGTGCCCGTACGACATCTCCGTGCCCGGTGGCCGGTTGAGCGGCGCATCGAAGGTGGCGTGCAGATATTCGTGAATCGCCGAATGCTGGTTTGAGTCGTGCGGTGGAATGTCGACCGGATTGCCGGCCGCGCGCCGCGTTGCGGCGGTGACTTGCCCCGG
>JBFKCZ010000317.1:0-4292 GCA_041620035.1 Pseudomonadales bacterium | reverse complement strand
CCGCCGACTCGCTGTGAGCGCGGCCCGCGATGCCCGCCACACTGACGAGCGAATCGATTCGCTTCGGCAGTCGGGCAATACAGCGGTCGATTGCACCCGGATCGCCAAGGTCGCACGGGAGGTACTCGGCGCCGGCGATCTTCGGCGGCACCACGTCGATGACGTGCAACTGATGGTCGAGCGCAACGAAACGTTGCGCCGCTGCCGCGCCGATGCCGCTGGCGCCCCCCGTGAGAACCACGACCTTGCTCACTCGACCTCCCCTGTTCCCAGTGCAGTCATCGTACACTGACGTCGACCGCATGCCGCCCATCGGACGCCACAGATGCAGCCGTTCGAACTGTCCGCGATCGATGCCGCCGAGAACATCCGGCGCCGCGAACTGTCGCCGGTAGAACTCCTCGAGTCCTGCCTCGAGCAGATCGATCGCATCGACCCGGTCGTCAACGCCATGGTCGTTCGTGCCGACGAGCAGTCGAGGCGTGAAGCCCTTGCCGCGGAGGCAGCGGTGATGCGTGGCGCCGACCTCGGTCCGCTGCATGGCGTACCCGTTGCCATCAAGGACATTCAGGATGTCGCAGGCATGCTGACGACCTACGGCAGTGAGCAGTTCGCCGGCAACCTCGCCACTGTCGACAGCGGAATCGTGGCGCGCATCCGGCACGCCGGCGGCATCCCCATCGGCAAGACCAACGTGCCGGAATCGAGCATCGGCGCCAACACGGTCAATCGCCTGTTCGGGGCGACCGGTAATCCGTTCGATGTCGACAAGACCTGCGGTGGTTCATCCGGCGGATCAGCCGTCGCGATCGCCACGCACATGGCGCCGCTCGCCACCGGCTCCGATCATGGCGGCAGCCTGAGAATTCCCGCGTGCTACTGCGGTGTGGTCGGATATCGAGCATCACCCGGGGTGGTGCCCAACGAACGCCGCACCGTCACGCAAACGCACTACAGTGTGCAAGGGCCGATGGCGCGCAGTGTGGCCGACGCCGCCCTGCTGCTGTCGGTCATTGCCGATCGGAACGTACTGCCGCGCCGCGATCCGATGGCGTTCCCAATGGATGCAGCGTCACTCCGTCAGGTGACGCCCACCGACCCGCGCACGTTGCGCATCGCGGTGAGCGCCGATCTCGGCGGTGTGCTCGTCTCGAAGTCGATCCGGCAGACGTTCGGCGCGCGCATCGAACGTCTGGCCCGGCAGGTGCGAAGCTGCGAATGGCACGCCGTCGACCTCACCGACGCACCGGAGGTCGACTGGCATCTCCGGCAGGATCTGTTCGTTGCGCAATACGCCAGTCAGGCGGCGAGCTGGGATGCCGACTTCAACCCCAATGTCCGTGCGACCTACGATTCCGCGCTGAAGACGCCCATGCGCGACATCGCCATTGCGCGCCGCAGGCAGATGGAGCTGTACCAGTCGTTCGCATCGATCTTCGATGCGTTCGATCTCGTCATCATTCCCGGTGTGAGCATCGCGCCATTTCCGTGGCGCGAGCTTAATCCCCACCACATCGATGGCGCGCGGGTCGACAACTACATGGCGTGGCTCGCACTGACTTCGTCGATCACCGTGGTCGGCCACCCTGTCGTCGCATTGCCATGCGGGGTGGACGAGTTCGGTACGCCGTTCGGCCTTCAGGTCATCGGCCCGATGTTCGGCGACGCGGAGCTTCTGAATGCCGCAGCGGGTCTCGAACGCGTGTTCGCCGACGACCCGGATATGGCGCGCCCCAGGCCGGACCTGTCGCGGCTGCCAAGCATGCCATCTGTATGTCGCACAGAAGGTCGCAACGTGCAGGCCGGCTCACGCTGACGTCTCCGCGGCATCCCGGCTGCTCGGTTCGGGACGCTCCACCACACCCAACTCTGCAAGGCGCACAGCGAGTCGCTCGACCCGTTCCGCCATGTGCATGATGCGTCGCAGGACGTCGATGGTCTCGTTCAACCCCGAAGGATCGACTGTGCCGGTCACAGCACCCCGCAGCACCAATGCTTTGAGAGAACCCCACTGCTCGCGCAGCTTCACCCGCGCGCTCGCCATGCCATCGACCGTGAAGTCCTCGCGACCGGGATCACAGCTCGCGACGAATTCGTCGATGTCGTCCCGAAACCGATTCATCTCGGCACGGATGCCGGGGTCGCGAACCGTATCGAACTCGTCTCGCCGCGCTGCATAGTCCATCGCCAACAGAGCGATTTCGTCGACGTGATTGGAGATGCGGAGGACCAGCGGCAGCGCCTCGGCGACGTTGGCGGGAATACGGCCGGCATCGAGTCGACCCAGGAACCGCTCGACCGATTCCACCAGCTGCGCGATTGCATTGCGCGCGTGAGACGGTGCGCGGCCATCGAACTCAGCCGAGGCCATCGCATCGTGCACGAGTGCTCGCACCAGGCCTGCCATGCGCGACAGCTCGAGGCGCAGCGCGTCCAAGGCGAGATCCGGCGACACCGCAACGGTGGGGTCCAGGTACTGAGGGCGTCCGAGCGCCTCCTCGGGCGTCGAGAACCGATCGCCGAGGAATCTGGAAAGACGCCCGGTGAGGGGCCACATCAAGGCGACGCCGAGCACATTGAAGGTGGTATGAAACAGGGCCAGCGTCATCGCGGGCGACTCGGAGAGATTCAGCGCCTGCTCGGTGGCCTGCACGATCCAGAGCAACAACGGCAGGAGTCCGAGCGCGACTGCGCCCGTGACGCCATTGAACGCGACATGTGCCGCCGCCACGCGCCGGGCATTCGGTGTGGCGCCGATGGCTGCGAATGCGGCGGTCGAGGTGGTGCCGATGTTCGCGCCGATCACCATCGCTGCCGCACCGCCGATACCGATCAGGCCACCGCCGGCCGCTGTCAGGGTCAGAGCGATCGCGGCACTCGAAGATTGCGTGAGCACCGTCATGACGATCCCGACACCCACGAACGCCAGCGTACCGCTCATGCCGGACGGCGAGAGTGCGCCGAGATCAATGAGCTCCGCCGCCCCGCCGAATGCCGAGCGCAGCATGTCGATGGCGAGAAAGAACAACCCAAAGCCGGCCACCGCCTCGCCGATCGCGCCCATGCGAGTCGATGGCCCCATGAGCCGCGCAAACATGCCGATCCCGAGCATGGGTAGCGCGAGCACTTCCACATTGACCTGGTAGCCCACAGCCGCTACGAGCCAGCCCGTCATCGTGGTACCCACATTCGCCCCGTAGACGATGCCGAGGGCTTGCACCATGTCGAGTAAGCCCGCGTTGACGAACCCGATCGTCGCGATGGTCACCGCGCTGGAAGACTGAACGATGCCGGTGAGCAGAGCACCGGATGCCACGCCACGGATTCGCGTACCCGTAGACCGCGCGATGATCGTGCGCAATGCCGAGCCTGCGGCGAGCTTGAGCCCGTCGGTGATCATCGCGACCGCGAGCATGAACAGTCCGAGACCGCCGAGAAATGTCGCGAACGACAACCACATGGACGGGCAGCTTATACGTCGGTCAGTCGAGCGTGACCGGACTCACGAAGCCCTCGGGCTTGACCGCGAGCACCGAGCAGTCGAGTTGGCCGAGAATGCTCTCCGCCGTGTTTCCCATGAACAGGCCCGCGATGCCCGAGCGGGCCAGCGTGCCCATCACCACCAGGTCGACGTCGAGGCGGCGGGCGAGATCGGGTACCACCTCGTCGGCATCACCCTCCAGCACGTGCAGGCTCGGCTTCAGGTATTTCATCGCCTCGGCCACCGCGGGGCCCGAACTGGTTCGCAGGCCGTCCACCCATCGGCGCCGCGACTTGCCCTCCGCTGCGACCATCTCGTCGACCTGCGCATCGTTGAACCCGAGCCGCGGTGATCTCAAATAGCTTTCCGCGAACAGCCGCCACGCGTGCACGATGTGCAACTCGCTCGACTCCGCAACCGCCAGCGACGTCGACAGTTCGAGCAGCAGGCGGTTCAGATTACCGGACCCTTCGGCATCCTGATCGACGGCGACGAGAATCCGCTCATATGGCTCGATCTCCTCGGCGACTCCGTCGTTCGACTTGACGAGCCACACCGGACAAGCGCATTTGCGCAGCAATTGCATGTCCTGGCTGCCGAACAACATGGTGGAGATACGGCTGCGCCGTCGCGCATCCTTGATCACCAGGTCATGTCCGTTTTTCAGAACCAGGCGGATGATCTCGATGAAAGGCTTACCCACCAGCACCTGCACCTTGATCTTGACACCCCGGCCGGCGACCGTGGCGGCCGCCTGCTCGAGTTGGGCCTGTTTCTCCCTGACGGCGATGGCGCCGAGCTCGGCCGGCGT
>JBFKCZ010000316.1:0-4298 GCA_041620035.1 Pseudomonadales bacterium | reverse complement strand
GGCGCTCGCCGCGGTGCTCGTCGGCAGCCATTTCGTGGGTCGCCAGAACGCCATCGAGCGGATGCTCGGCAAACAGCTCAAGCTGCCGGCGAGGGCGTGGCACACGCTCAATTTCGGCTGGGCCTGCGGCTTTTTCATCGCGGGCGTGCTCAACCTGGTGGTCGCCTACAACTTCAGCGAGCAGTTCTGGGTGAACTACAAGCTCATCGGCGGATTCGCGATCACGCTGATCTACCTCATCATCACCTATGCCTACCTTGCAGCGGGCGGCCACCTCGTCGAGCCGGACGTGGCAGACAAAGCGAGGAATACCGCACCGTGAGACGACTGTCGATCCTGTGCATCACGGTCGTGCTCGCAGCACCCGCCCATGCCGAAACGGTTTGGGTTTCGGATGCCTTCACCGTACCGCTGCGCAGCGGCCCGTCGAACGGTCATCGCATCCTGCATCGCGGCCTGCCGAGCGGAACCGCGCTCGAAGTGCTCTCCGTCGACGAAGACAGCGGGTTCACTCAGGTGCGGACCGAGAACGGCACCGAAGGCTGGCTCACCTCCCAATATCTCGTGACGGAACCGATCGCGCGCGAGCGGCTGGAAGCAGCCACGCGTCGCATCAGGTCGCTCGAACGGGAGTTGAGCGAACGGGGCAAGCGGGTGGCGGATCTGACCGCTCGCGACACCGACTCTGCGGTCGCGAACGAAGCGCTCACCGCGCAGATCGAGCGCCTGGAAGCCGAACTCGCCGAACTCAAGCGCACTTCGGCCGACGCCATCGCCACGCGCAGCCAGAATGAAGAACTGAAGCGCTTGAACGAACGCCTGCAGGGCGAGGTGAACGAACTCATCGAAGACACCCACAACCTGGAAAGCAACGTACAGCAGCGGGGCATGTGGATCGGTGCGGGTCTCGTACTGGCGGGCCTGATCGGCGGTGCGCTGCTGAAGGCACGACCGCGACGCAGCGGTTGGTCGTGATCGAACTGTCCGTCAACGTCAACAAGATCGCCTGGCTGCGCAACGCACGCGGTGGCGCCAGACCGAGCGTGGTCGGCGCCGCCCGCACGATCATTGGTGCGGGCGCCTATGGCATCACCGTGCACCCGCGGCCCGACCAACGCCACATCACCCCGGCGGACGTGGTCGACATCGGCACCCTGCTGGCAGCGGAGTTCCCCACGATCGAATTCAACATCGAAGGCAATCCGCTCGCGGGACCACGCGACAACGGTTACCCCGGCTTCCATCGCCTGATCGAGCGCGCGCGCCCGAACCAATGCACGCTCGTACCCGATGCCGACGCTCAGCTCACATCCGATCACGGATGGGACTTGCGCGCCGACGTCGGCGCGCTGCGGGAGTGCATCGCGGAGTACCAGCTGGGCGGATCGCGTGTCAGCCTGTTCATGGACACCGATCTCGACCAGATCGATCGTGCCGCCGCCATCGGCGCCGATCGCATCGAGTTGTACACGGGCCCGTTCGCCGAGGTGGTACGCACCGTCGGCGTTCGGCACAAGGATGCGTCCGCGTCCGTAGAACGGTTTCGCCGCGCCGCACGCCACGCAGCCGCCATCGGCCTCGGCGTGAATGCGGGCCACGACCTCGACCTGGAGAATCTGCCGTTGTTCGCCACCATCGAAGCAATAGACGAAGTGTCGATCGGTCATGCGCTCATCGCCGATGCGCTGGAGATGGGCCTGGACCGAGCCGTTAGGGCCTACCTCGATGCACTGAGATCACGGCCATGAAGACCATCGTCACCGGGTTCGTGACGGCCGTGCTCCTGTGGGCAGCACCCGCGCTCTGCGCCGAACGCGTCCGCATCGAAACATCGCAGGGCGCCATCGTGATCGAACTGTTCCGTCAACAGGCCCCGGCGACGGTCGCCAATTTCCTGAAGCATGTGGATGCGGCTTTCTACGACGGCCTCGTTTTCCACCGCGTAGTAGCCAACTTCGTCATACAGGCCGGCGGGTACGATGCGAACATGAAGTACCGCGAGCCGCTCGGAACGGTGGTCAACGAAAGCCGCAACGGCCTGCGCAACGAGCGGGGCACGGTGGCTATGGCAAGACTCGACGACCCCGATTCGGCCGATGCTCAGTTCTTCATCAACATGCGCGGCAACTCGCACCTCGACGCCGGCCCGGGCAAACCTGGATACACCGTCTTTGGCCGCGTGGTCGCGGGTATGGACGTTGCGGACACAATCGAATTGAGCGAGACCGGCATTCGCGAAGGCATGTCGGGTGTGCCCGTGGTGCCGGTCGTCATTCGTTCGATACGCAACGATGCCGAAGCACAGTGACCGTTCTTAGATGACCGTTCTTAGACACCTCAGTCCGGGCATGGGTATCATTGCCCGCTTTTTTCCACCGTCTCACCGGGATCTCCAATGAAGACAACTCTCGTTGCCGTGGCCGTCGCCATTCTGCTCGCCGCGGTCGTCACCGAAATCCACTTCCGTTTGTTCACTGATGCGTACTTCGCGCTCTGGGCCATGACCAGCGTAGCCATCCTGCTCGGTGCCATCATCACCCATCGCGTCGGCAGCGCCGTGACCCTCACCGTGGAAGCGGCCGCGCCGGCCCGTGCACAGCCCACCCGTCCGACGCGTCAGAACGACCGCCGCCCCGAACGTAGCGGCGGCGAGCGGCCCCGCGGGCGTCAGCCGAGCGGCGAGCGGGAAGTCGGACGCGTGAAGTGGTTCAACCGCACCAAGGGCTTCGGTTTCATCGTCCGGGACTCCGGCGGCGAAATCTTCGTCCACCACCGCAACATCAACGGCGACGGCCGGCAGAGTCTCCGCGACGGCCAGCAGGTCAGCTACGTAGTCGCCGAAGGCGAGAAGGGACTGCAGGCGGAACAGGTAGAGTCCGCCGAAGCCGGATGAACATCCGCGCCCTGCTCGAGGCACGCTTCGCGGATGCCTTCGCGGCAGTCGGCGCGGGTGATGCGCGGCCGCTGGTCGCCACAGCTGCGCGCCCCGAGTTTGGCGACTACCAGGCCAACGGCGTCATGGCCGCCGCCAAGACCTTGGGCCGTAAACCCCGCGACCTCGCGAACGAAGTCGTCGGGTCACTCGATCTCGGCGGCATCGCCACCTCGGTCGACATCGCCGGGCCCGGATTCATCAACGTCCGACTCGAACCGTCGTTCATCGCAACGCAGATCGGCGCCGACCGAGCGCTCGTCACACCGGCCGTGCCGCAGACCATCGTCATCGACTACTCGGCCCCTAATCTCGCCAAGGAGATGCACGTCGGCCACCTGCGCAGCACGATCATCGGCGACGCCATGGCGCGGGTGCTGGAGGCACTCGGGCATCGGGTGATTCGTCAGAATCACGTGGGCGACTGGGGCACGCAGTTCGGCATGCTGCTGGCGCACCTCGAAGAACTCGGCAATGACACGACGGCCCTCGAGGACCTGGAAGTCTTCTATCAGGCATCGAAGCGGCGCTTCGACGAAGACCCCGCATTCGCCGACGTCGCACGCAGCCGCGTCGTCGCCCTGCAGTCGGGCGACGAAGTCGTGCTCGAACGATGGCGCGAGTTCGTGCGGGTCTCGCAGGCGCACTGCCAGGCGATCTACGACCGCCTCGGCGTGGGGCTCACTGCCAAAGACACCATGGGCGAGAGTGCGTACAACGACGACCTGCCCAAAATCGTCGCCATGCTGCAGCAGCAGGGCCTGATAACCGAGTCCGATGGCGCGAAGTGCGTCTTCCTGCCGGAGTTCGCAGCCAAGGACGGCGAGGTGTTGCCGATCATCGTCGAAAAGACGGGCGGCGGCTTTCTGTATGCCACCACGGATCTCGCCGCGGTTCGCTACCGTTGCCATGTGATCGGCGCCGCGCGTGTGCTGTATTTCGTCGATGTTCGCCAGAGCCTGCATTTCAGGCAGGTGTTCGCACTGGCCCGCCGCGCAGGACTCGCATCCGACCAGTGCAGTCTGGAGCATCATCCGTTCGGCACCATGCTCGGCAAGGACGGACGTCCGTTCCGGACCCGCGACGGCGGTGTGGTCAAGCTCAGTGCGCTGCTCGACGAAGCCGAGCAGCGCGCCTTCGCGCTGGTGAGCGACAAGAGTCCCAACCTCGCAGAGACTGAGCGGAGAGCGATCGCCCGGGCCGTCGGGATCGGGGCTGTGAAGTACGCCGACCTGTCGAAGAATCGCACGAGCGACTACGTGTTCGACTGGGACTCGATGCTGGCATTCGACGGCAATACCGCGCCGTATCTGCAGTACGCGGTGACCCGGATTCTGAGTCTGTTCCGGCGCGGCGACGTAGCGGT
>JBFKCZ010000315.1:0-4329 GCA_041620035.1 Pseudomonadales bacterium | reverse complement strand
GCCGAAGACGGGACCTTCATGAAGGCGCCAACCGCATTCGGCGTCGGATCGTAGAATCGATCGTAGCCCGCGGCAGCGGAATCCACCGTGATGCCGAGAATCGGATGGTTCGGCAGGTCGACGATGCGTTCGCCTTCGAAGAAGGTCTCGCGGCCGTCGTTCAGCGAGGCGCGGTATTGGTTACCCGTCATCATGGTCGTATGCCCCCGAAGTTCGCCGTCAGAATGTGCACTACGACCGGGCCCGAGTTCAACGGGCGGAACACGCGATCTGAACAGGGCTGCTTCCGCCGGTCATGCCGGCTGGATCGATAACCGCTTGATCCAGTGAGGCTTCCCGGAAAGAAGCAGCCCAGACTGCATTCAGTTCAACCGGCGAGCCGAGGAGTTCATCCGTCGGCTATTCGTCGAACTACTGGCTCCAGGAAAAACCACCAGCCTTGACTTTCGTCTTGACCTTCATGTCGTGTCCTCCACGTCGTGTGAATTACCACGCCCGCGCTCACTCCTGACGATTCAGGTCGGGTGTGAATCGCGGACACCGCGACGCACTACCCCACCACCGGGGAGCCCCCTATCGCGCTGACTCTCCCGCACCCGGTCTATAAGCGCCGGTTTGCCGAGTGAGTGTGTGTCCTCCCCTTGGCAGCCGATCGATCGACTGCGTTCGAGGTGCGTGGATTCTTGCAGTATCCCGCGTCGCCAATCAACCGACTTCACCCTGCACATTTCGTGTATAGACAGGTAGCCAGGATGGTGCATGCTTGGCCGCCCAGCATCATAGGACGTGTGCTGATGGCAGTGTCTTTCGAAAACACGATGCGCGCGCTCAAACGCGACTCCAGACGCACAGGACTGCGCTTCGTCCTCGGTGGGTTCGTGCTGCTGGCGACCTGGTCCGTGATCGCCTTCACCGTCGAGTTGCCGTTGTCGGTCACCAGCGTCGATGGGCGTGTCGTTGCCGCGGCCGAGCCGGTGGAGGTATCGAGTATCTCCCGCGAGCCGATCGTGCAGGTCGGCGTTCGACTCGGCGACAACGTGCGCAAGGGCGATCTGCTCGTGCAGTTCGACGCGTCCTCCCTGCAACTCGATCTGATGAGTCGCATGGAACGTGCTCGAAAACTCGAGGAGGAGCTGGCATCGCTCCGAAGAGAGATCGCGTCGTCCGAGGCTGCGGCGGTCAGCGAGGGCGACGAGTTCGATCGCGCGATGGAACGGCTGCGCGCGCGCATCGGCGAGACGCAGGCACGGGTCGAGCATGCGCTCACGGCGGAGCGGCTGTACGGTGAGCTGCGAACAGAAAGACGCATCGACGCATTGCAGTACTCGGAAGCGCGCTCCAATCTCGAACAGGCACGCAAGTCGCTCGAGGCAGAGCAGGCGGAGCTGCGTGAAAAGGCGGCCAGCAAATCGCTGGCAATGAATCGCCGCGCGCGCCTGACGGCGCGTCTGGAACGGGAAGCGGCCCGGCTCGAAGGCGAACTGGCGGAGCTCGATCCACGAATCAGACAACTGGAAAGGCGGGTCGCCGACTTGAGTGTGCGCGCGCCGTTCGCGGGCGACGTCGGCGCGATGGCCAATCTCGGACCAGGTCAGACCGTGGAACCGGGAGCTTGGATGCTGACGATCGTTCCGAGGCGCGGCTACGACTTCGAAGCGCACTTCGTGGCGGCCGACGCGGCGGGCCGCGTCAAGACGGGCCAGGTAGCGCGCGTGGAATTCTTCGCACTGCCCTGGACGCAGTATGGAATGCTGAATGCAAACGTGAAACGCGTGGGTAGCGAGGAGCGCGATGGCCGCGTTCGCGTCGATCTCGAGCTCGATCAGGACGCCGACCTCTATCGAGCCATTGCCCACGGCCTCAAGGGCAGAGCGACCGTGCTGATCGAGGAGACGACGCTCGCGCAGAAACTCGTCAATCTGCTCGGCGCAGCAGAACGTCGGTACTGAAGGCGGAGCAAACGCGGTGCGTACGTCGGGAAGGATTCCAGAAGTTGTCCAGACTTCCGCTATGGACTGCGGCCCGGCTGCGCTCGCCGCGCTGCTCAACGGTTGCGGTATCGATGTCAGCTATCCGCGTCTGCGCGAGGCCTGCCAGACGGACGTCGACGGCACTTCCATCGACACGCTCGAAGAGCTGGCAAACCGATTCGGACTGGACGCGCGGCAGGTGATGCTGCCGGACGACTTCCTCCTGGATGCGCGCAACGATCACCTCCCCTGTATCGCCGTCGTCCTGCTGCCCAACGGTCTCACTCATTTCGTCGTGATCTGGTCGGTGCGGTTCGGATTCTACGAAGTGATGGATCCGGCGCGTGGCCGATCGTGGATGCGGCGAGCCGAACTCGAGTCGATGCTCTACCGGCACGAAGTAGAAGTCGATGCCGGGGAATGGCAGGAGTATGCGACGTCCGAGGCGTTTCAGGATGCGCTGCGGCGCGGGCTCGCTGACCTGGGACTCGATGCCGCGAAAGCGGACGCGTGGATCACGGATGCATCGAGCGGGGGATGGGAGAAGATCGCGAATCTCGACGCCGCCGTTCGCATGTGTCGCATGCTAGATCGGAGCGGTGAGCGCGTTCGTGGCAGCGATGCTGTGTTGCTGGTGGAAGTCGCGATGCGCAATCCGAGCGTGATACCAAGAGCCTGCTTTCAGGTGAGGGCTTCCGATGCGCAAGGCGCGCTGCGCTTGCGTGGCGTGGTGGTGCTCGAAGTCGCCGGTGTCGTCGTCCAGCCCGTTCACGACGACCCGGTGATTGCGAAGACGCTCGGCGGGTTTCGTCTGCCGGTGGTGCGGCGGCTCGCGTCGCTCATGCGCGACATGGGGGTCGTTGGCCTCGGCTGGAAGCTCGCCGCGGTCGGCGTCGCGATGGGTACGTTGACGTTCGTCGAAGCGCTGGTGTTCCGCTATCTGCTGGGTTTTCAGGCACCGACGGAGTTGTGGACGTTCTGGCTCGTGCTTGGGGCGGTATTGCTGCCGTCCATCGCCATGCTGGCAACCGACGTTGGCCACACGCGCTTCGGGCAGACCCTCGGCCGGCAACTCGAAACGCAGTTGCGCGCGCAGCTCCTGTACAAGCTGCCACGTATTCGCGACGACTACTTTGCTTCGCGGCTCGCGTCCGATCTCGCCGAGCGCGGTCATGCGATTTCGGAACTGCGTGCGGCACCGGGTGTGGTAGGAGGGCTCCTCGTGAGTCTTTCCCGCATCGTGCTGTTGCTGATCGGACTCACCTGGCTGTTGCCGGGCTCGGCATGGATCGTGGCGATTTCGGGCACGTTCGCGATCTTCGTGCCGTTCGGTGTGTTTCGCGTGCTCGCGGAGCGCGACATTCGAGCGCGTACGCACGTCGGATCGCTGTCGAACCTCTACCTCGACGGGCTGCGTGGCACGGAACCCGTGTGGACACACGGTGCGGCACCTTCATTGGCGGTGGAACACGAATCACTCCTCGTGCGGTGGGTGCGCGCGGCGAACCGGTTGCGCAGTGCCGCCACGTTGTTCGAGCTGGTGCAGGTAGCGGTGCTGGGAGCCTGCGGCATCGCGTTGGTCGGCGCCGCGATGGCGCATGAACTGCCGCGTGGATCCATTCTGCTGGTGGCTTACTGGGCGCTGTTCGTGCCCATGTTGAGCCGAGGCGTGTTGAGTCATCTGAAGCAATTGCCGTCGATGTACAACATCGTGTTGCGAGTGCTCGAAGTGCTCGACGCACCCGAGGAAGTGCCGCGCGACGCGGTTCGCGAGCGGCAGAGCCATGTTCCCCCCGGACAAGGGGTTGCGCTCGACTTTCGTGCGGTGAGCGTAGTCCGGGGGACGATGCCCGTCATCGCCGATCTGAATCTCACGATCGCAGCCGGAGAACACGTCGCCATCGTCGGAGCGTCCGGATCCGGCAAGAGCAGTTTCCTGGGTGCCATTTCGGGGTTCCATATCGTCGCTGCAGGTGAAATGCGCGTCGATGGGATGATTGCCGATTCGAAGGCTCTACAGCAGTTGCGGCAGACGACTGCGCTCGTCGATCCGGAAACGTATCTGTGGAACCGCGACCTGTACGCGAATGTGATGTATGGCCTGCGTAGCGCCGACGTCAGCGTGGATGGGGTGCTTCGTGACAGCGAGTTGCTGTCGGACCTCGAAAAGATGCCCGACGGACTGGCCACGCGAGTGGGTGAAAATGGCAGCCGGTTGTCGGGCGGCGAGGCGCAGCGTTTGTGGGTGGCGCGGGCGCTGGCGCGGGGCAATGCGCGCCTGGTGCTCCTCGACGAACCGTTCTCCGGAATGGACTCGGATCAGCGGCGGCGCATGTATTCGTGCGTCCTCGATCGATGG
>JBFKCZ010000314.1:0-4337 GCA_041620035.1 Pseudomonadales bacterium | reverse complement strand
CACACGTTCTACGGCGCGGCCTCGAGGCTCGTGAAACGTTGTGGATAGGGACGGGCGAAGCTCGGGAAAAAGCGTCGCGTTATCCACCGTTTCGCGGGCGTTCGAGTTATCCACAGAATGTTCATGAGTGCACGCACAGTTTGCGCACAAGGCGTCGCGGGGACTCGCATGGCGCGGAAAAAAAGTTTCGGCGCTAACCGATTGATCTGACACGAACGTCGTGCGCGTGCGTTGCGCGGTGATGAAAAAGTCCGTAGCAGCGTATTGTGGCGTTCACTAGAATGTGGCCCACAAAGTGTCCGACTCGTCGGATACCGAATAGAACAAGATTCATCCCGGGGGAGCTTTCGCGGTGGCAAACACGGTTTGGCAGAGATGCCTTGCTCGTCTGGAAGACGAGGTTCCGTCAGAGCAGTTCAACACTTGGATCCGCCCACTGCAGGCCCGTCAACAGGAAGGAATGCTGACGTTGCTTGCGCCTAATCGATACGTGAAGGATCGCGTGGATTCGTTGTTTCTTCCGCGTATTTGCGCGCTGCTTGATATGTTGGGCGATGCCACGAGCCCATTGGATGTCGAGGTCGATGTCGGCAGCACGTTGAGTGAACCGGTGCCGCTTCGCGCCGACGGTTCGGGTCGTATCAGCGTCGATCTAAACCACGACTTCACGTTCGAAGCCTTTGTCGAAGGCAAGTCTAACGAGATCGCTAAGGCGGCGGCGCAATCGGTTGCCAACGACGCGGGGCATCGCTACAACCCACTGCTGCTCTACGGCGGTGTCGGATTGGGAAAGACCCATCTGATGCACGCGGTGGGAAACCGTATTCTCACGAACAAGCCGAATGCACGCGTCGTCTACCTGCACTCGCAACGCTTCGTACAGGACATGGTGAAGGCGTTGCAGATGGGCACCATGCAGGAGTTCATGCAGCACTACCGCTCGGTCGATGCGCTACTCATCGACGACATCCAGTTCTTCGCGAACAAACTGCGTTCCCAGGAAGAGTTCTTCCATGTGTTCAACGCGCTGCTCGAACGCGGCCACCAGATGGTGATGACCTGCGATCGCTATCCGAGCGAGATCGACGGTCTCGAGGAGCGACTGAAGTCGCGATTCGTGCACGGACTGACCGTCGAGGTGGAACCGCCGGAGCTCGAGACGCGCGTCGCGATTCTCATGAAGAAGGCGGCGATGGAAGGCGAGGACCTCGCTCCCGACGTTGCGTTCTTCATTGCCGAGCGAATCCGTTCCAATGTTCGTGAGCTCGAAGGCGCGTTGAAGCGCGTGCTCGCCAACTCGCGCTACACCGGACGGCGCGTCGGGATCGACCAGGTCAAGCTTTCCCTGCGCGATCTCCTCGCCATTCAGGAGCGTCAGGTGAGCATCGATAGCATCCAACGCACGGTCGCCGAGTACTACAGCATCAAGACGTCCGACTTGCTCTCGAAGCGACGCAGTCGCACCATTGCACGGCCACGGCAGATGGCGATGGCGCTGGCGAAGGAATTCACCAAGCACTCACTGCCGGAAATCGGCGAGGCGTTCGGTGGGCGCGACCACACCACGGTGCTGCATGCCTGTCGAAAAATTGCCGAACTGCGAGAGCAAAGCAACGACGTCGCAGAGGATCACCGCAACCTGTCGCGTCAGCTGAACGGTTAGCACTGCGCGAAGGATTTTTGAGAAGGTTCTAGTGCAGGGGGCCAAACGCCGAACATGAAATTCACAACGACCCGTGAAGCACTGCTGCGCCCCATTCAGTTGGTGACGGGTGTCGTCGAACGGCGTCAGACGTTGCCCGTGCTCTCGAACCTGCTCGTGAAGGCCGACGATCAGGGGCTGAGCTTCACGGGTACCGATCTCGAGGTCGAACTCAACGCCCGGGTCACCGACGACGTGGAGGTTGGCAAGGCCGGAAGCGCGACGGTGCCGGCGCGCAAACTCGCGGACATCTGGCGGTCGCTGCCCGAAGGGGCGAAGGTGACCCTGCAGACCGACGGCGACCGTTCGGTGGTCCGGTCCGGACGCAGCCGGTTTTCGCTCGCCACGCTGCCCGTGGCCGATTTTCCGGCCATCGAGAGCGGCCCGGGCGATCTGGAAGTGAAGCTTTCCAAGGGCGATGTGCAGCGTCTGCTCGACAAGACCGCGTTTTCGATGGCTCAGCAGGATGTGCGGTACTTTCTGAACGGCATGTTGCTGGAAGTCGGTGACAACCACGTGCGCACCGTCGCGACGGATGGCCATCGTCTCGCCATGTGCACCGTAGCGCACGCCACGGCCGGTGACCGCGTGCAGGTGATCGTGCCGCGCAAGGGTGTGCTGGAACTGGCGCGACTGCTCTCGGACGGCGAGGGTGAGGTGGTGCTGTCGCTCGGCAAGAACCACCTGCGCGCCACCCACGCGGGCTACACCCTGACCACCAAGCTGGTGGACGGCCGTTTTCCCGACTACGAGAAGGTGATTCCGAGACAATCGCGCCATGCCTTGGTGAGCGATCGTGAAACCCTGCGGCAGGCGTTCGTGCGGGCATCGATTCTGTCGAACGAGAAGTACCGGGGCGTGCGCCTGATCCTCGAGGCGGAGCAACTCACGATTCAGGCGAACAATCCGGAACAGGAAGAGGCCGAGGAAGTGGTTGCGGTCGATTACAACGGCGATCGCTTCGAAATTGGCTTTAACGTCAGTTACTTACAGGATGTTCTCGGGGTGCTGAACACGGAGACCGTGCGCGTGTCGGTGGCCGACGCCAACAGCAGCGCCTTGATCGAAGGGCCGGGCGCCGACGACGCAGTGTACGTCGTCATGCCGATGCGCCTTTAGTCGGATTGGCAGAGGCAATGCGCCTCGCCCGGCTCGAAATCACCCATGTGCGCAATCTGACCCGGGTCGCGATCGACCTGGCGGCGGGCTTGAACCTCTTCTACGGGGCCAACGGCGCCGGCAAAACCAGCATCCTGGAAGCCGTCCATCTGCTCGCCCGTGGCCGTTCCTTTCGTACGCACCGGATCGGCTCGGTGATCACGCGCGGCCAGGACGCCCTGTGGGTGCATGCGCAAATGGTGGACGAGCGCCGTGGCGAGCTGGCGGTCGGGCTGCACAAGCGGCGCGACAACGTGGCCGAGGTGCGCGTCAACGGCGTGGCCGAGCGGCGACTTTCCAGTGTTGCGTCGATCGTGCCCCTGCAGGTGCTGCTGCCGGACGGCGCCGATCTCGTCCTGGGCCAACCGGGTGAGCGCCGCCGGTTTCTCGATTGGGGGATGTTCCACGTGGAACCATCCTCCCTGGGCGTATTGCGGGACTACCAGCGGGCACTGCGCCAGCGAAACGTGGTTCTGCGCGGCGCCCGGGGTCGCGCGGAGGCCCTGGCGCGCGACCTGGACAGCTGGGACGACCGTATCGTCGTGCTGGCGGAGGCGGTGGATCATCTGCGGCGGTCATACGTCGAAGGGCTGTCCGCGGCGCTGATCGCCCAGCTGGCCGGGCTGTCGCCGGGACTCGACATCGAACTGCGGTATCAGCCGGGCTGGCCCGATGGGGCGAGTTTTCAGAAAAGCCTGCGCGAATCCAGGGTCCGCGATGTAAAATCCGGTGCAACCCATCCGGGCCCCCATCGGGCGGACATCCGGCTGAGAGTCGCCGGGCACGCGGCGGCGGAAACCCTATCGCGAGGACAGGCCAAGGTGGTGGCGAGCGCGCTCCGGTTGGCGCAGTCGGCGCAGATCGCGGCGGCCACGGGACGTGCCAGCCTGTTTTTGATGGACGACGTGGGTGCAGAGCTGGATCAGGCCCACAACGACCGTTTTTTCGGTGCGCTGTCCGAGATGGGCTGCCAGGTGCTGGCGACGGGTACCGCCCCGGTCGATCTCCGGCGCCACTTCGGCGGGCGGTTGCGGATGTTCCACGTGGAACACGGTGCCTGTCGGATGACCGATGGCGACGCCGAGGTGCGGGAAGCATGATCAGACGAGGTAGATAGCATGGCCGACGAGAGCAAGTACGATTCCGGCAGCATCAAGGTGCTCAAGGGCTTGGATGCGGTTCGAAAGCGCCCCGGGATGTACATCGGAGACACTGACGATGGCACCGGCCTGCACCACATGGTGCAGGAACTGGTCGACAACGCCATCGACGAGTCCCTGGCGGGGCACTGCGACGACATACAGGTGGTGATTCATCCCGGGGAAGCGGTCACGGTCCGTGACAATGGCCGCGGGATCCCCGTGGACATCCACGCGGAAGAGGGAGTGTCGGCCGCGGAGGTCATCCTCACCACCCTTCACTCCGGGGGCAAATTCGACGCCAACAGCTACAAAGTGTCCGGCGGGCTCCACGGCGT
>JBFKCZ010000313.1:0-4340 GCA_041620035.1 Pseudomonadales bacterium | reverse complement strand
GCGAACGGGCATTGCGATTCGACGAGTTATTCGCGGGCAGGGCGCTTGGCCGTTCGCGGGCAAGCCCGCTCCCACAGGGTCCGGCTCAGCCGATTGTGTGCCTGCAGGCCTCGAAGAAGCGGGCGCGCAGAGTTGGGTCGTCGCGCTCGACCGGCCCCGCGCGACACCAGCGTTCCGCCATCTGCTGTGGATCGTCGTCCAGCGTCTGGCGATGTTTCTGATTCAATCGCTCCACCTGCAGCGCGAGTCTGCGGCTCTGATCCTCGGGCGGTGTCTCGAGACCCGCGACGATCTCCATTTCGATCGCGAGCGAGCGCCGCCGCTCGATGACGCCCTGGACGGGCGCGCTGCCGCGAGTGCGCAGTCGCCGCACGCGATCGGCGAAGGGGCCCGCGGCATGCTCTTCCCATTCGGGGATCGCCGCGATCGCCGCTTCGATGCCCGCAGTGTCGAGGCCAGTTGCGGCGGCGTCGATTTCGAGCTTCGATAGAGCGGCGTCGATCCGCTCGAGGCGATCGATACCGGCGGTGGCGCGACGGTGGCGAGCCTGACGCAGCAGGACCCTGTAGTTCTTGTCGATCTCGCGAAAGCGGCCTTCGAGTCGACGCACTGCTTCGCGGGGCAGATCGCGCATGGCGTTGAATCGATCGGCGAAATCGCGCGCGACCGCGGGGTCGGCGTTGCCCGGGCCGGATGCGTCGAAGACGCTCTGGTATTCATCGAGCAGTTGCTCCGCCTGCTGCAGCAGCGATGCGGAGGCTTGGCGGACCTCTTCCATGGCGGCGTCGCGTCGCCCGAACACGGCATCGCAGATGGCGCGGAACTCGCGCCACAGTGACTGATCGACCCGGCGCGGGGTGATGCCAACCTCACGCCAATGTCGCTGCAGAGTCTTGATGCGGTCGGTGGCATCGCGCATGTCGCTCACGGAGTCGCGAACGGTCTGCGCTTCCTTCACGATGCCCTGCTTGATCGCGATGTTGCGATCCCACTCCGCCTTGATGAGTTCGTAGAGTTGCGCAGTGAGACCTTCGAACCGTGTCTGCACCTTACGACCGGGCGAGCGATCCACCGGATGGAATTTGCGCCACTCGTCGCGTGCGGCACGCAGGATCCGTTCGGCCGCACGCCAGTCGGCGTGTGCCCAGTCCGCATCCGCGATGTAGTGGGCCAGCTCGTCACAGATCTTGCGCCGTTGCTCGAGATTGAATTTGCGCCGGCTGCCCTGTTCTTCGAAGTAGGCGCGACACGGCGCAAAGGCGGTTTCCGCGGCCGCGTTGAAGCGGTCGAACAGACGTCGGTCCGCGTGACTGGTGACTTGCCCGAGCCCTTTCCACATCTCGCGCAGCTCGCGGATCTTCTCGGCCTGCAGCGGTGGTGCAAGCGGCGTTTGCGCGAGCGCCTCCATTTCGGCGGTGAGCTGCTCGCGCTTGGGATGCGTCGCGTAGGTCACCCAGTCCTTGAGTTCGAGTACGCGTGCTGCGAGCCCGTTGAACTCGCCCTGCATGCGTTTACCGATCGCCGGCGGCAGACTCTTGAGAAGGCGACGACCTTCGGCTTCGAGGGAAGTGGCGAGCGAGAGGTTGCCTTCGCCGATCGCCTCGGAAAGCCGGGCGATGTCCGCTTCGACCCGCGCGATGAGCGTCTGCAGATGCGATTCGGCGGCGACGTCGATGGCGGCGAGATCGCGCTCTGCGCCGCGTGCGGTGCGAACGATCGCGGGGTGGGTGTGATCGGCGGGCCAGGCGATCTGGTCGAGAACCCGGGCGAGCCGGTCGGACTGCCCGCGTGCGCGACGACGTGCCTGCCAGAGCGCTTCGAAGTCTTCTGGCGACTGAGGTTCGGACGGTGGCGTGGCGGCGCCGGCAATGCTGTTCACCTCGGCCTCGAATCCGCGCGCGCGCAATGCCGCATCGAACAGGAGCTTCAGCGCGTGGGTCACTTCGTGGAACTGTCTGGCGAGGACTTCCGGCGGTGGGGCATGGTCCGCTGCCGCGAGCCAGTGATCCTGTTGCTCGACACTCTCGGTGTGGATGGCGTCGTAGTCCGCCACCACGTCGCGTGCGCCGCTACGCAGGTCTGCATGGAGTTTCGACAGCGCCGCCAGCGATTCTGCGAAGGGGCGCGTGTCGGTGGTGATCGCCGTGGCGACGGTTGGTTCGGGCGTGACGACCGGCGCCTTCGGCAGGGCATTTTCCGCCGCGGCGACCAAAGCATCGAACGCCACCCGCACTTCATCCATCCCGGCGATGCCGACGCCGTGCTCCTTCAGCAGTCGTGCGTGCTCCCGATGGCGCGCGAGATTCGAGGCGAAGTCCTGGCGGATCAGGCCGAGCTTGGCGGCGAACAGCGGGTCGGTTTCCGCGGACCTGAGTTGAGCCTCCAGCGACTTCACCAGCTCATGCGCTCTGCGATCGGCTTTTTCCGCGTCGGACTTCGCGTGCTTGATCGTGTCGAGTCGGGTCCGCGCGAGGCGGTTGACGTTCTTGTCGCGGTCGCGGCTCGCTCGCTCGAGTTCGGCGAGTGAATGTTCGGCGATGAGTTTCTCCGCAGCGGCCAGGCGCACTTTCGCGTGCTTCGCGGTGACCGCGAGCTGGATCAGCTCGGTGTCGTAGCCCACTTCGCCGATCAGACGGGAGACTTCGTCGGGATCGCGCGCGGTGCGGATCGCGGCGTTGCGGATCTCCGGCTGTGCGAACCGGTTGGGGTCGGTGCCGTACACGGCGATACCTTCGGCGGCCAGACGTGCGAGGTCGGCATCATCGGAGGCGAGGAACGGCGCGAGTTTGTCCGGCTCCGTCAGGCGCCCGATCGCGGCCCTGCGCACCGCGACGTCGGCATCGGATGCGGCGAGTTCGGCGAGATCCGCTTGAAACGATGCGGCGTCTTCCTCCGTCAGCGTGACGACGGATCGGCGCCGGACCTCGGGGTCGGGGTCATCGAATCGGGCGCGGCTCCTGAACAACTTGGACAACATCGCGGAATGGCCTCGGCGAACCTCGGTGGCAATTTGACGTCACAACCCGTTGTGGGTGCCGTCGCACAGCGGTGACTTGCCGGTACGTTTGCAGCCACAGAAGTACACCGTCCGCGATTTGCTGGCCTCATAGGCCAGCGGTGTGATGCCCGTATCCTTGTGCGATCCATCGCAGAAGGGCTGTGCCTTGCTGCGCCCGCAGGCGCACCAGAAATACTTCTTGCCGGCCTCGACATCGACCGGGAAAGGCGCCTTCTGCGCAATGATGCTGTCCATCGGGTTACTCCTATTTGAATTCCCGTTCTTGCCACCAGGGGAAGAACTCCGGCATGTCGGATGACACCCGGCCAGGAAACTTCGCGGGCCGCTTCTCGAGAAACGACGTGACCCCTTCCTTCGCGTCCGGGGACCTGCCGGTGTAGTAGACACCGCGAGAATCGATCTGGTGCGCTTCCATCGGATGGTCGGCGCCCAGCATCCGCCACATCATGTGCCGGATCAGGGCAACGGAGATAGCGGAGGTGTTCGTGGCGATGTCGCCGGCGATGCCCCGGTAGACCCCTAGAAGGTCGTCCTTGGGATGCACGCTGCGCACCAGACGACCGGCAAGCGCTTCGTCGGCGCTGAACACGCGTCCGGAATAGGCCCATTCGAGCGCCTGACCGATGCCGACCACCCGCGGCAGGAACCAGCTCGAGCAGGCTTCCGGGACGATGCCCCGCCGCGAGAAGACGAAGCCGAACTTCGCGACGTCGGCCGCAACGCGAATGTCCATCGCCAGCGTCATGGTCACGCCAATACCCACCGCCGCACCGTTGATCGCCGCGATGACCGGCTTCTTCGATTCGAAAATGCGCAGCGTCAGGAGACCGCCGCCATCACGATTCAGGCCGCCCTTCCGATCCGATCGGGCGTCGGCGTCGAACGTGTCACCGCCGGCCGAAAGGTCGGCGCCCGCACAGAACGCACGTCCCGCGCCGGTGACGATGACCGCGCGCACGGCGTCGTCGGCGTCCGCGCGATCGAACGCATCGATCATCTCGGTCATCATCACCTGCGTGAAGGCGTTCAGCTTCTCGGGGCGGTTGAGCGTGATTGTCAGGATCCCGTCTTCGACGTCGTAGAGAATCTCTCGATAATTCATTGTTGAAGTGGACCCTTCGTGGAAACCCGCTATGTTGCCTCGGTCGCCTGCCATTTTCCAACGACGCGTGCGACGTTCGTGGGTTACCTTGTCTCGCTACCGACCACGGCATACCATGCCGCAGTTTTTCCGCTGATTCGCGATCCGGGAATCGACACGTGAACCTCGAATTGGGTGCGGATGACCTCCGGTTTCAGGAAGAGGTCCGCCGCTTCATCG
>JBFKCZ010000312.1:0-4368 GCA_041620035.1 Pseudomonadales bacterium | reverse complement strand
GCTCGATCCCTGCCCCAGCGCCGCACGGACGGAAATACTGCCGCCCATGACGTCGACCAGGCGTTTGCATATCGCTAGGCCCAACCCCGTGCCGCCGTAGCGACGCGTCGTGGAGCTTTCCGCCTGCTGGAACGACTCGAACAGGCGTGTCTGTTGCTCGGGACTGATGCCGATGCCCGTATCGGTGACCTTGAACGAGACGCGCAGCTCGGTGTCGATCACCTGACTCACGCGTGCGTCGATCAGCACGCTGCCGGCGTCGGTGAATTTGATGGCGTTGCTCACCAGGTTGATCAGCACCTGTTTCAACCGCAGCGCATCGCCCAGCAGCACGCCATCCGCCGGGAACGCGGGATGGTCGTGGCAGTGATCGGCGATGCTGAGTTCGAGGCGCTTTTTGCGGACTTCGGTCCTGAACAGCCGTTCGACTTCGCGCAGGATGTCGCTCACCGACAAGGGCGCCTCTTCGAGAACGAGTTTTCCTGCTTCGATTTTGGAGAAGTCGAGTACGTCGTTGATGAGTGTGATGAGCGACTCGGCCGAGTTGCGGATGGAGGTGACGTACTCGCGTTGCTTGCGGTCGAGATCCGTCTCCAGCGCGAGTTTCGAGAAGCCGACGATGGCGTTCATGGGCGTGCGGATCTCGTGGCTCATGTTGGCCAGGAACTCGCTCTTGGCGGCCGTCGCGGCTTCGGCGACTTCACGCCGCTTTTCGGCCTGCTCGCGTTCGATGCGCGCGCTGATGTCGATGACCGAGCCGTCGATGACCTGCCCCTGGGCCGGGTCCTCGTTGACCCGCGCGCTCACGGACATCCAGAACGTGCGGCCGTCGCGGGTCACACCCTCGGCTTCGAAGCTCTCGACCACGCCGGTTTCATCGAGCTCGGACATGAGCTCACGCAGCCGCTCCTTGCGCAGGAACACGCGTTCGAGCAGATCGTGATAGTCCTCCAGCAGTGTGGACGTGCTGTCGAATCCGAAGATCCGGGCGAGCGTCGGATTGGCACGATTGAGCACGCCTTCCGCAGTGATGCGGAACAGGCCTTCGTTCGCGCTCTCGTACAGCGTTCGGTATTCGTCGCGCGTCGCGTGCAGGTCGGCATACAGACGCGCGTTCTCGATCGAGATCGCTGCCTGCGATGCGAGCAGCGACAGCACTTCGACGCGTTGCGCGGTAAACATGCCCGTGAGCCACCGGTGCTCCACGTACAGCACGCCGATCAGGCTGTTGCGCGAGAGAATCGGCACCGCCATCACCGACAGCGGCTGGTAGTCCTTGATGTACGTGTCCTGGGTGAATACGTCTTCCTTGGTGGCGTCCGCGAGCACCAGGCTCTGGCGCGTGCGCGCCACGAACTGCATGAGACTCTGCGGCAGTTCCTCGCAGTCTTCGAGGGCGAGCGGCGGGTTCAGCCGCCGCGTCGAAGCGCCCTCGACGCTGGCGATGGCCTCCACCTGCAGCCGGTCGTCGATGGCCAGCACCATGGCGGCCTTCTGGGCGCCCGCATGTTCCAATGCCAGGCGCAGCAGCTTGATCAGCAGGCGGTCCAGCACGATCTCGCCAGAGATGGTCTGCGCGGCCTTGAGCACGGTGGTGGTGTCGAGCAGGCGTTGACCGACCTGTTTGCTCTCCTGGGTGCCGCTCACGCTGGTGAAGTCACGCACCGTCAGGTCGACGAGATCCCCCACCGTCCAGGTTTCCGAGTTGGCGCGGCCCTGGCGCGGGTCGCCAACGTAGGATTCCAGATCGCGCTCGAGCTGGTTCGCCTTTGCCAGCGCGCCCCAGCGCAGGTACGCGTGGTAGGCGTTGCGTACGAAGATGCGCGCGAAGTCGGTGCGCGACGACTCGGCGCACGCGCGCCCGGCCAACTCGTAGGCGAGCGCTTCGTCGTTCGCGGTGCCCTGACGTCTGGCCGCCTGGGCCGCCGACTCGAAACTCTCGAGGGCCGCGGTCACGCGACCGCTGCGCCAGTGCATCTCCGCCTCGACGATCAGCACCTTGGGCACGGCCGACTCGCAGCCGTCGCGCGCGACCCGCCGCAATCGTTTGAGTGCAGCCGACGGTCGGCGAATCCGGCCCTGCGCGGTGCGCACTTCGATCAGCGCCTGGCAGAAGAGATACATGACCATGAGGGGTGAACCCGTCATGGCGTCCATGTACTTCTGCGCTTCATTGAGCACTTCCGCCGCCCCACGGTAGTCGTTGAAGAGCACGGCGAAGTACAGGCGGAGTGCGTACACCGAGCCGAGTGCCACACGGTCTTCCGGATTGTTCATCGGCAGGGATTCGTCGGCGCCGTCGACCACGTTGCCTTGCAGACTCGCGAGAAACCGCTTCATGAACCTGCCGATGTTCGCGGCCGTCACCTGCTTCAGCGGTGTGACATCGTCGAGTCGTGCCTGCAGTTCACGGCTGAGCGTGCCTAGGTCCATGCCGCGACACAGTGCGTTTGCGCCATAGAAAACGATGCCGGCGAGCGCGAATTCGTAGTCATGCAGTGCGATGCAGCGTCGCGTCGCCTCGGTGATGGGCACGAGTGTGGAGTCGAGTGGACCGCTCCAATGATCGACGAGCCCGGAAAGAATGATGGTCGTGCGTGCCGCGTACTTGTCAGTATCGAACGTCTGCAGCAGCAGCCGCGCGTTCGTGGCCAGCCGGTTGGCGCGCTCGATGCGCCCGAGGCCCACCTGATGTACCGCTTCGGCGGCAAACGCGAATGCCGTCTCCGCGCAGTAACCCTGATTGCGGGAACGCTCGATGACATCGAGCGCGAGCAGGGTCGTGTCGCGGCGCCCCGCGTGATAGCCCGCATGCAGAATCTGGGCGGTGATCTTGAAGTTGTGCTTGGTGCGACCGTCGGTCAGGCCGCGGATGCGGGCCGGCAGCGGTCGCGTGGCCTTGAGCTCACGGATCGAACGGAGGAATCGGGGCGGCAGCGGGAGTCGCGATCGCGCGTCTATGCTGTTGAGGCCGATGCCGATCGCCCCGGATATGTCGTTGGCGGCGTGTGCTGCGCGCATCCGCAGGTCGGTCAGGGCGCTGGTCGAACGCGCGAGCGTGCGATCGGCGATCCCGAACACGCGCTCGAGCTGCTCGTAGTCGCCGCACAGGAACGCGGACTCGGCCGCGCACTCGACGAGTTCCGTCAACGTTTCGTTGTCCGCGGCGATCTGGTCGTCCCGGAACAGCGCGATCCCGCTGCGGCAGTACTTGAAGGCCGGCTGAAACGCGTTGTTGTGCAGGGCCTCCCGGGCGGCCAGCAGGTTGAAGTGGGCGATGTCGTCGCGCAGCTCGTCGTCCGCGGAGAAGGGTTCGGATGCGGCATTCAGATGATCCGCGATCTTGAAGGCGTGCCCGGGTATGTCGTCGCGCCCGCGCAGGGCCATGGCGATTGCGCGGTGGGCGCGGGACTTTTCGCTCTCATCGCATTGCTCGTAGATCAGCGCGCGCACGCGGCTGTGAGCGAACTGATAGGTCAGCGTGCTGGTGTCTTTGATGCCGCCGATCAGTCCCTGGGAGATGGCCTTGCGCAGGTGTCCGGCGACATCCTTCGATTCGCCCTCCATGACTGCCGCGACCAGTCCGGCGTCGAAGGTCTCGCCCACGCAGGCGGCGATCTTCAGCGCTTCCAGCGTCTCGGGCGGCACGCGCTCGAGTTGACGCAGTATCCGTTCGCGTGTGTTGTCCGAGAAGAAGTGGGCGCGCACCTTCTCGAGATCCCACGACCAGCCACCGTGCGCCGTGTCGTAGAAGATCGCGTTGCTGTCGTGCAGTTCGAACAGCAACTCCTGGGCGTGGGCGGGCACGCCATCCGTCTTCAGGTGGATCTCGGCGGCGAGTTCACGAACCCGCGACTCCGACTGCGAAAGCAGGTCTCCGAGCATCGCGCGGACGTGGTTTCGATCGAGGGGCGTCAACACGATGTCGACCGTGCGTGCTGCGATACGCGGCTCGGCGAATTCGGTCATGTCTGCGGATTCGGACGTGAATAACATCAACAGGTGCCGGCCGTGCAGAAGGATCGAGAGGCACTCGCTGACGGTCTCGGGTTCGAGCTCGTCCGCGTTCTCCAGCGTGAGAGCGGTCTGGATGGGGCTGAAGGCCCGGAAGATGGCGCGCAGCAGGTGCTCGTCGGGGCGCACGCCTTCGGCGGAATCGGGGTCGATGCCGAGCAGGGTGTCGAGTTCTGGCAGCTGTCCGGCCAGCACGCTGGGGTTGTCGTTGGTGAGTCGGCGCAGACGCGAAACGAACGCGCTGACGTCGCTGCTCGGCCTCGCCAGCAGTTGTCGGAGCAATCCGGCGGCCATGAGGCGCGCCAATTCGATTCCATTCGCGTAGCCGTCGGCCGCCTTCATGCGCACCGCGAG
>JBFKCZ010000311.1:0-4376 GCA_041620035.1 Pseudomonadales bacterium | reverse complement strand
GATCTCGTTTATGAACTCGATCGCGCGGCTTTGCGAGATGGCCGGTGCGGATGTAGACATGGTGCGGTTGGGAGTGGGGTCGGACGAGAGAATCGGCTCGTCGTTCCTCTTCCCGGGCGTCGGCTACGGAGGATCGTGCTTCCCCAAGGACGTGCAGGCGCTGGAGCGGACTGCCAGCGAGATCGGCTTCGACGCCACCATCCTGGCCGCCGTCGAGGCCGTGAACCGGCGCCAGAAGCAACGCTTGTTCGAGAAGGTCTCGCGCCACTTCCATGGCGACCTCGCCGGGCGCACCATCGCCTTGTGGGGGCTCGCTTTCAAGCCCAACACCGATGACATGCGCGAGGCGCCGAGTCGCACCCTGATGGAGGCACTGTGGGGCGTGGGCGCACGGGTGCGGGCGTATGATCCGGTGGCGATGGACGAGGCACGGCGTCTCTATCCAGAGCAGCCCTTGCTCACGCTCTGCCCGAGTGCCGAGGCCGCGCTGCAGGGTGCGGACGCACTGGCCGTGGTGACCGAATGGGGTCAGTTCCGCAGCCCCGATTTCGAGGCCGTGCGCGCGGCGCTCAAGGCGCCGGTGATCTTCGACGGGCGCAACCTCTACGATCCGCGGCGCATGCGCGCACACGGATTCAATTACTACGCAATCGGGCGGGGGCTTACGCCCAAGGATGCGGACTGAGCCGGCTGTCGTAAGGACTCAGGCAGCCTCGTGGCCGCGCAGCAGCTGGGGCAGATCGCGGCGTTCGCGCAAGAACTCGATGATCTTGCCGACGCACTCCTCTATGTCGGCACTGCTCGTATCAATGACCAGCTCGGGCGCTTCGGGCTCTTCGTAGGGAGAGGAGATGCCGGTGAAATCCTTGATCAGCCCTGCGCGCGCCTTCCTGTAATGACCCTTTACGTCGCGTTGCTCGCACACCTCAAGCGGACACTTGCAATAGATCTCCAGAAAGTCGCCAGCCGGCACCAGGGCACGCACGCGCTGGCGGTCCGCGCGAAAGGGTGAGATGAAAGCCGTGAGCGATATGATCCCGGCATCGGTGAACAACTTCACCATCTCGCCGATGCGGCGAATGTTCTCCTTGCGGTCCTCATCGCTGAAGCCGAGATCCGCGCACAATCCGTGCCTCACGTTGTCACCGTCGAACACGAAGGTACGGCACCCGAGCTGATGCAGTTTTTCTTCGACCGCATGCGCGAGCGTCGATTTGCCAGCGCCAGACAGACCCGTAAACCAGAGGATGACCGACTTGTGATTATTGAGGCGTTCACGCCGTGCGCGCGTCACGGTTGCATGATGCCAGACTGTGTTTGAGCTTTGCATTGGGGTCTAGACACTTCCCGCTGATGGGTTGGCGTTGGGAATTGTACCAACTTCGATGAAATCGGCGCCATGCACCGCAGGTGCGCCGCAGGGTCGCTCGGTCAGAGCCCGAGCATCCAGAGGAAGCTCGAAGCGCTTGCGACCGGGTGCGTGGGCCACGCCCGGCGTCGGCTGCCTGCTCCGTGCTCGACTCCTGTGCCGGCTGCGCGACCTTTCGCCTGCCTCGCAAGCAGCCTGCCAGGCGCGCAAGCGCCAGGGTGTTAGAGGCCCAGAAGGCTGATACTGAAGTCGATTCGCTTCGACCATGTGAGATCATCACCAGTCAGGTTCCAAACGTGCACCACCGAGTAGAACAGCCACACGCCTGCTATTGCGCGGAATTTTTGCAGTGTCGTCTTGGTTGCCCTCACCTTGCGTGCTTCTTGCTGGCGGAGCATAGAGATCCATATACCGATGGCCAGCAGCACGCAATAGACCATGCGAGGTGACCAGGTGTCCCAGATTATCAGATAGTCCCCGGCGGCCAGCGACCGCTGGCTGAAGAAGATGTGGTAATACATGTTCCCCACGAATGCGGCCGCGAGTACGGCCAGGAACAGACGCAGGCGTGCATGCAGACGCGGAAAACGCAGGAATGTGGGGTAGAAGAAGAACTCGACCATGAGTTCCTTGAAGTAGTAGTTGAAGCGGCTCCAGAAGTCGACGATCGACTCCGAGAGCAAGGGTTTGTACGTGTTGCGAAAGATATTGAATCCTGCGAGGCGCAACAGACCGACGATGATATGGCCGATGACGGCGTAGCGCAGAACGATATGAAACAGACCGAGAATGACGGTCAGCCAGGCAACACCTACGGAATTGTCTCCCTGCGCGATGGCCTGTTGCATTGTTGGTAAGCCGATGTTGATGCCGAACAGTGCATCGGCGGCAAACTCGTGATAGAAGAATCCTTCGAAAAGATAGAGGGTTCCGTCCCAAAGCGTGGCCAGCGCGAGGACCTTTATCCCCGCCAATCGACTGCTGGCGTCGGCTTCCTCGTCGCGCGCCTCGTGACGTGACAAATAATCGAGACCCTTGCCATAGGGCAGGCCGGAACCCTCGTAGATCGGCCACAGGTAGAACAGGTGGTCGGTAAATCCGGTGCTCTTGGCACCGCCACGCTGGCCGAACTGGAGCAGGTAGCTTATTCGCCAAATCAGCCAAGGTACCAGTTCCGCCATCGCCGCCAGGGGTGGAAACACCAGCATCAGGCCGAACGCGGAGATAACGACACAATGAAGGAGCAACACGGGGTGGCGTCGGACCAGACCGGGTGCGTTCGGCAAGCGTTTGGCCAGCTGAAAGAGCACGTAAAAGCCGACGGTGATCAAGGTGAAGAACACACCCACCTTGGCCCACGCCATCGCATGCTCTGGCGCAACGAACGAGAACGACAGCGCAAGCGCCTGGCGGTCGACGTAATACTCGAAAATGACCGCGATCGTGGCGACGGAAAGTATGATGCGCCGAAAGGCCGGGGCGATGAATACCAGGCCGATGGCAACAGCAGCCAGGGGACTGACGTGATGATAGGTGAGCAGCGCGGTACCAATCACCCAGATGATGAGTTTGCCGATATGAGTGCGGGCGAGCTCGTTGAGACTCGAGTGTTCGTGAAAGTTGGCGATTAGGCTAAGCGCAGTCATCGATCGATTGCGCCGAGAATGCCCGATATCGTGACCAGTCTGGTGGGATCTATCGTGCTCATGTCGAGCTGATGGTTGGTTTCGAGATACATGACGATCTGGACAATGGCCAGCGAGTCGATGATGTTCAGCTCGACGAGATTGTCCTCGTCACTGATCGCATCTACGTCGCCCTCGGGACGGGCAATGGTGCGTATGAATTCGATCAATTGTTCGCGTGAACTCACTTTGAGTTGTCTCCCCGGGCATGCTTGCGAAGTATGGCTTTGAGATCCAAAGCCTGTTGTTGTTCGCATATCTCGCGCACGGTATCTCTGTTTATCTTTCCGCGACTGGTGAGTGGAATTTCCTGCAGCAAGAACCACTTTTCGGGTTGTTTGTGCTCCGCCAGACGTTCGCACAGCCAGCGGTGAAGAGTAGCGATCGTTTCTGCGCTGTCGTCGGCCAGACTCAAGGCAATGGCGACGTTCTCGCCGTACAAAGGGTCCTCGATGCCAAAGGTACAGACATCGTTCACCTGGTCGGATTCTTGTGCGACCAGGTCAATGGCTGCGGGAAACACCTTTATTCCACCTTTGTTGATTTCATCTCGCTCGCGCCCGCGAATGATGAGATAACCGCGCTCGTCGATGAGCCCCAGGTCGCCGGTCGCGAACCATCCCTGGTGAATCGCGGCTTGTGTCAGGTCATCACGCCGGAAGTAGCCCTTCATCAGGGCGGGGGTGCTGAGCCAGATCATGCCGGATTCGCCGGTTGCGCAAGCCTCGGCGCCGGCGGCGAGCTAGGTCACGGTGCGCGCCGCGAGGCTCTGGATGCTCGCGCCCCAGGGCACGCCGATGAGACCGTCTTCGGGAACGAGCTCACCGCCGGTCGTGGTACCCGCTACCCAGCTGCCAGTTTCGGTGATTCCGTAAGCATTGAGGACCTCGGCGTGCTCGGACCAGGCAACGACTTTTGACCACATGTCTGCCGAAAGCGGCGCCGATCCGACATGAATTCTCTGCAGGGATCGCCTGGTCGGAGGCGCAGCGACGCGCAAGGCGAGGTTCCACATCGAGGGCACGGACGAGACGAAAGTAATGGCATGCTCGTCTATTACGCTGCCGAGCTGCATCAGCAGATCGGGCTTGAACGGTGGTGCGATATACAGATCGCATCCAAACAACCAGGGGAACAGGCAATTACAGATCAACCCGTGACCGAAGTGCGTGGGCAGAACACACAGCGTTCTACGATACGGTTCGAGCCCGAGCGCCTGGCGCAGCGTCATCCATCTCGCGCGCAAGGATCTGTGGGTGTGCACGACACCTTTTGGATCACCAGTGGTCCCTGAAGTGAACAGGATCAGGGCGTCGTCGTCG
>JBFKCZ010000310.1:0-4377 GCA_041620035.1 Pseudomonadales bacterium | reverse complement strand
CCGGGAGTGCGTTGTGGATCGCGTTCATGGAAGCCGGTCTGCACGGGACACTGGCGGGTGTCGCAGTCGCGCTGGCCGCACCCGTGCGCCCCGCGATTCCACGCAAACGGTTCGTCGATATCGTCGTCGCCAACCTGCGGCGTTTTGTCGCGCGAGAGGCAAAGCGGCCGCAGCAGGGAAGCGGCGGGATACTGGAAGAGCCCAAGCAGCAGGCAATCGCCGAGGATCTGACCCGGATCGCGAGGAAGGCCACCGCGCCGCTGGCGCGGTGGGAAGCACGGCTCGAAAAGCCAGTGAGCTTCATCGTGATGCCCACCTTCGCGTTCATGAATTCCGGCATCGTGCTGTCGGTTGGGGCCATCACGGCGGCCTGGACCAGCGAACTGAGCTACTCGATTCTGTTGGGGCTCCTGGTGGGCAAACCATTGGGCATTCTGGTGGGGGTGTGGATCGGCGCACTGCTTGGTGTGGCGACGCTCCCGGCAGCACTCTCCTGGCGACACGCGCTCGGCCTCGGTCTCTTGGGCAGCATTGGCTTCACGATGTCGCTCTTCATTGCCACGTTGAGCTTCGGCGCGGACACCGCACTGCTCGACATTGCCAAGCAGAGCATCGTCGTGACGTCCCTGTGCGGTGGGCTTGCGGGGTTCGCCTGGCTGCGGTGGGCGAGCGGGTCTAAGTCGGCGTCCTAGGCGTCCGGATCCTCAGCGGCGTACTGATTGAGGCGGCTGTAGAGCGTGCGCAGTGATACACCGAGCGTTTCTGCAGTTGCCTTCTTGTCGCCGTCGTTCGCTTCTAGCGTTGCGAAGATGAGCTTGCGCTCGGCATCCTCGATCGACTCCCCCACGGAGATGCGCAACTCATCGGCGCGGCCATCGTCGTCGAGCGGCGGTAGATGGTCGATGCCGATGGTCGTCTCGGCCAGAATGAACGCGCGTTCGATCACGCTGCGCAGTTCGCGGACATTCCCCGGCCACGTGTAGCTCTCCAGATGGGCGAGCGCTGCCTCGTCGATCGACACCGAGGTTCCATTCTTGTCATTGAGTTCGCGGAGAAAGAAGTTGGTCAGCCCGACGATGTCGGTGCCGCGATTTCGCAACGCCGGCAGGTAGATCGGGAAGCGCGCGATACGATAGTAGAGATCTTCACGCAGCAGGTTTTCTTCGATGGCTTCGTCGGGCACTCGATTGGTCGCGGCGATGATCCGCGCCTTGCTGTCGATGTCCGTCTCGCCACCGACGCGGCGAAATCGGCCTTCTTCCAGCACGCGCAACAGCTTCACCTGCAATTCGACAGGCATCTCCGTGATTTCGTCCAGGAACAGCGTGCCACCCGATGCCCGTTCGAAGAATCCCCTGTGCTGCCGGTCGGCGCCGCTGAAGCTGCCCTTCTCGTGTCCGAACAGTTCGCTCTCGAACAGCTCGCGCGGCACCGCGGCGCAGTTGAAAGCAACGTACGGGCCATCGGCAGAATCGCTCAGCTGATGGAGCGTACGGGCGACGAGCTCCTTGCCCGTGCCGCTCTCGCCGATCAGCAGGATGCTCGTATCGGTGGGCGCCACCTTTCGCAGAATGCGATACAGCTTGCGCATCGAAGCCGAGCTGCCGCGCAGATGCCCGAACTGATCGAGCCCGTCGGAATCGGGCGGATTCGTGCCGCCGGTAGCAGTTGCCTCGCTGAACACGTCGGCCAGCAGTGGATCGAGGAAGCCTGGATCGAACGGCTTGCAGAAAAAGTAGGTCGCGCCCTTTGCGATGCCCCGACGGACACGCGCGGGATCATCCTGTTTGGCCATGAGCAGGATCTCGATCGTGTTCGCAAGGGCTTCGCTCGAAATGCAATCGAGCACGTCCACCGACGTGAGGTCCATGGACAGAAACGCGATCGCGGGGCTCGACTTCGGATCGATCCTGCCGGCATCGATCACGACCCGAAACCCGGCGGCCTCGAGTCTGGCCGCAAGCGCCCGGTCATGTTGCGGGTCGTCGTCGACGATGAGTGCCGTGGGTGCTTCGCTTTGCATCGCGCCAGTCTAACCCCGTGGTGCGCACCCGTGGGCCGCCGCATCCCGACCGACGTGCACTAACCTCCCAGCGACTGGGCCAACATATAGGTGTTGCCGTCCGGGTCGAAAAAGGTGGCGAGCTTCACCATGCCCGGAATCTCCATGATCTCACCCTCGAAGCGTACGCCTTTGCGCTCGAGTTCCTTGTGTGCCGCCGCGATGTCGACCACGCCGAACACGGGTGTCGTGCCGCCACGTCCATCGACCTTGTCGTTCTGACCGAGTCCGATCGTGACGTCCTTGGTCGGCGAGGTGAGTTCCGCCCATCCCGCTTCGTCTGCACGAAACACGAGATCGAACCCCAACATGTCGTGGAACCAGGCGATCGATTCGTCGAGATTAGTGACCGACGACGACAATGTGATGTCGCCCTTGTATTTGAAAGCCGGCATGAGCCCCTCCCATCTGGCTTCTCCAGGGTCGAAGAGTATAGCCGCTGCATGCAGACGGAGACGGCGGCGAATGCCGCCGTCTCACAGCAGCGATCAGAATCGATCGAGACTCATCACCTTGGTCCAGGCGCCGACGAAGTCGCGCACGAACTGTTCGCCCGCGTCAGCTGCGGCATACGCTTCCGCGACGGCGCGCAGCTCGGAGTTGGATCCGAACACCAGGTCGACCGGTGTCGCCGTCCATTTGACCTTGCCCGTCGCGCGGTCGCGACCCTCGTACACGCCTTCTGTCGTTGCCGACTTCGACCACTGCGTCGACATATCCAGCAGATTCGTGAAGAAGTCGTTGCTCAAGGTCGCCGGACGGCTGGTGAAGACGCCGTGCTTGGAACCGGCGGCGTTCGCGTTCAGTGCGCGCATGCCGCCGACCAATACCGTCATCTCCGGTACGGTCAGGGTCAACAGACTTGCGCGGTCGACCAGCATGTCCGCGGGCGATCGGCGGTTGTCCTTCGCGAAATAGTTGCGAAAGCCGTCCGCCGTCGGTTCGAGCACTGCGAAGGACGCGACATCAGTCTGTGCTTGCGATGCGTCGGTGCGCCCGGGTGTGAACGGTACTGCCACATCGTGCCCGGCGTCTTTCGCTGCCTTTTCAACGGCCGCGGCACCGCCCAGCACGATCAGATCGGCGAGCGACACTTTCTTCTTGCCGGCGGTTCGTGCGCCGTTGAACTCCTTCTGAATGCCGCCGAGCGCCTTCAGCACCTTCGCAAGCTCGGCCGGATCGTTCACCGGCCAGTCCTTCTGCGGCGCAAGGCGTACGCGCGCGCCGTTGGCGCCGCCGCGCATGTCGGTGCCGCGATAACTCGCGGCCGATGCCCAGGCGGTGCGCACGAGTTCCGGAACCGTGAGTCCCGATGCCAGGATTTTCGATTTCAGTTGAGCGATGTCGGTTTGGTCGATCAGTTCGTGGTCCACCGCCGGTACGGGGTCCTGCCAGAGCAGTTCTTCGGCGGGCACGTCGGTACCCACATAGCGCGCACGCGGGCCCATGTCGCGGTGCGTCAGCTTGTACCACGCCTTGGCGAAGGCGAGTTCGAACTCCTTCGGGTTCTCCTGGAAGCGCTTCGCGATCTTGCGATAACTCGGATCGAACTTCAGCGACAGGTCGGTGGTGAACATGATCGGTGCGTGACGCTTGGTCGCATCGTGCGCGTCGGGTACGAGATTGGCGGCAGCCTCGTTTTTCGGAATCCACTGCGTCGCACCTGCGGGGCTCTTCGTCTGCACCCACTCGAAGGCGAACAGGTTGTCGAGATACTGCGTAGTCCACGCAACAGGGTTGACCGACCAGGCGCCTTCGAGGCCGCTCGTGATCGAATCACCGGCCTTGCCGCTACCGCAGCTGTTGTTCCAGCCAAAGCCCTGGTCTTCGATGCCGGCAGCGGCCGGTTCCGGGCCGACGCACTTCGCCGCGGAGGCGGCGCCGTGGGCCTTGCCGAACGTGTGTCCGCCCGCGATCAGCGCGACGGTTTCTTCGTCATTCATGGCCATGCGGCCGAACGTCTCGCGAATGTCTTTTGCCGCGGCGATGGGATCGGGATTGCCGTTCGGCCCTTCCGGATTCACGTAGATGAGACCCATCTGCACCGCACCGAGCGGCCGCTCGAGCTGGCGATCGCCGCTGTAGCGCTCATCGGCGAGCCATTCGCTCTCGGGGCCCCAATAGACGAGATCGGCTTCCCAGTCGTCTTCGCGACCGCCGGCGAAGCCGAAGGTCTTGAAGCCCATCGATTCCTGCGCGTCGTTGCCGGTGAGCACCATCAGGTCGGCCCACGACAGGCTGCGCCCGTATTTCTGTTTGATCGGCCACAGCAACCGCCGTGCCTTGTCGAGGTTGGCGTTGTCCGGCCAGCTGTT
>JBFKCZ010000309.1:0-4385 GCA_041620035.1 Pseudomonadales bacterium | reverse complement strand
GTGAAGGACATGATCATCTCTGGTGGCGAGAACATCTATCCTGCCGAGATAGAGAACACGCTCATGAAGCATCCCGGTGTGGCAGATGCCGCCGTGATCGGTGTGCCGAGTGAACGGTGGGGCGAAACGCCGAAGGCGTTGATCGTCAGACGCGATCCGGAACTCACGGAAGATGCACTGATCGAGTTCTGCCGTAGTCAGCTCGCAAGGTACAAGTGTCCGACCACCGTCACATGGATCGATGCACTGCCGCGCAATCCGTCCGGAAAGATACTGAAAACGGAGCTGAGAAAGCCCTATTGGGCGGGCAAGGACCGGCAGGTCTCCTGACGCCCCTTAGTAGTATCGTCTGCAAATCGGCTCGATGCTGTGGTATCCTTGGAAAGTCGATTGCTAACGAGAGGGCACAGAATGCCAGGAAAATTCGAGGTCTATCAGGACAAGGCCGGTGAAACCCGCTTCAGGTTGAAGGCCGGCAACGGTGAAACGATTCTGGCCAGCGAAGGCTACAAGTCGAAGTCTTCGGCATTGAACGGCATCGAAGCCGTACAGAAGAACGCGAAGCTCTCGGATCGTTTCGAGACCAAGACCGCCAAGTCCGGAATGGTCTATTTCGTGCTCAAGGCAGGCAACAACCAGGTCATCGGGCAGAGCGAAATGTACGAAACCAACCTCGCCTGTGACGTCGGCATCAAGTCTGTCGAGGTCAACGCGCCTGGCGCGAAGGTCGTAGAGGTCTCCTGACCGCGCTTCCATCGGGATAACATAGAGCCTCCCTTGCGGAGGCTCCATGCCCGTCATCACCTGTATCGAAGATCTGCGCGTGCTGCATCAACGCCGCACGCCGCGGATGTTCTACGACTACGTCGATTCCGGTTCCTGGAGCGAAACAACCTACCGCGCAAATCAGCGCGAATTCGAGCGGATCAAGCTGCGACAGCGCGTGCTGGTTGACATCGATCGGCGCACGATTGCATCGAAGATGATCGGTGAGGATGTGGCTATGCCGGTGGCGCTGGCCCCCACTGGGCTGACCGGCCTGCAGCATGCCGACGGCGAGATTCTCGCGGCGCGCGCCGCCGAAGCCTTCGGCGTGCCATTCACCCTGTCGACGATGAGCATCTGCTCGATCGAGGAGGTCGCAGCAGCGACCACGAAACCGTTCTGGTTCCAGCTGTACGTCATGCGTGATCGCGACTTCATCGAGCGACTCATCGAGCGGGTGCGAGCTGCCGGCTGCTCGGCTTTGATGCTCACCCTCGATCTTCAGATTCTCGGTCAGCGTCACAAGGATCTGAAGAATGGTCTCGGGGTGCCACCCAAGCCGACGCTGGCGAACATCGTCAACCTGCTCACGAAGGTTCGGTGGGGGCTGGGCATGATGCGCGCGACACGCCGCAACTTTGGCAATCTGGTCGGTCACATCGACGGCATAGACGACACCACGTCCTTGCAGCGCTGGACGGCGCAGCAGTTCGATCCGACGCTGAACTGGGACGATGTCGAGTGGATCAAGCGCCGTTGGGGCGGCAAGCTGATTCTCAAAGGGGTCATGGATCCCGACGATGCGCGCCGCGCCATCGAGTCGGGTGCGGACGCGCTCATCGTATCCAACCACGGCGGTCGGCAGTTGGACGGCGCGCCGTCGTCCATCGAAGCGCTGCCGGCAATCGTAGCGGCCGTTGGCGATCGCATGGAGGTGTGGATGGACGGGGGCATTCGCAGCGGCCAGGACGTGATCAAGGCACTCGCGCTCGGTGCGCGCGGAACGCTCATCGGGCGTGCGTTCCTCTACGGTCTCGGCGCGATGGGGGAGGCCGGCGTTACGCGCTGTCTGGAACTCATTGCCAACGAACTCGATCTCACGATGGCATTCTGCGGCTTGCGGGACATAGCCGAAGTCGACGATCGCATCCTCTGGGGACGTGCATGAGTGCCCGGACGCACCAGTGGCCGCGCGCGGAAGTGCATGCGCGCGACAGAAGCTTGTTCGAAGCATCTGCGGCGGCTGTCTTCGATCTCTCCCGGGAAGAGGGCTTCACCTATGCGCTCGTTGTGGTGCAGAACGGCCATATCGTTCATGAGCGCTACGAGCACGGATCGAATGCGTTCTACCTCCAGTACTCCTGGTCCATGGCGAAGAGCATCACGCATGCGCTCGTCGGCATCCTCGTGGGTGACGGCAAACTGGATCTGGAGGCGCCCGTTGCGGTCCCCGAGTGGCAGCAGCAGGGCGATGCGCGCAGCGCCATCACGTTGCAGCAACTGCTGCAGATGAGGAGTGGTCTCGAGTTCCGGGAGGACTACGTCGATGGGCAAGCGTCGGACGTGATACCGATGCTGATGTTCGAAGGTCGCCACGACATGGGTTCGTTCGCCGCCGCCAAGCCGCTCCTGCACGCGCCGGGCTCGGTGTGGTCGTACGCGAGCGGCACGACCAACATCATTTGTCGGATCCTTCGCGATGTCGTGGGTGATGGCGCGTCGGGCATGCTGGCGTTCATGAAGGAACGTCTGTTCGAGCCCATCGGCATGACGACGGCGCTGCCGAAATTCGACTCGTCCGGCACGTTCGTCGGGTCTTCCTACTGCTTGGCGACTCCGCAGGATTTCGCGCGATTCGGGCAGCTGTATTTGAACGACGGGTGCTGGGACGAGCATCGAGTTCTTCCGGACGGATGGGTGGATCACGCGCGGCGCGTGACGTATGCCGACGTCGATCAGGCTTATGGTGCGCACTGGTGGCTGGTGCCGGGAAAGCCGTGGTTCTATGCGTCCGGATACGACGGTCAGCGCATCCTGATCGTGCCGGAGAAGGATCTCGTCGTCGTTCGATGCGGCCGCACGCCCGTCACGCACATGCCCGTTGTCACGAAGCATCTGATGAACCTGGTGGCGTCGATCTGACATGCGCCACGGAGCATGGCTGCTGCTCGTTGCATTGCTGTGTGTGGGATGCGCCCGGTTCGATGAGGCGTTCCGTGACCGGATCACTGAGCGATCGCCTACCATTGCGTTGGCCTGCCCGGCGTTGCCGGCGGTGAAACAGGTCGCCGCATCGCAGCCGGTGACCATCGAGGCGAGTGCGGCGCCGATCACCAACGCGGTGGGTCCGCTATTCGACTGGTCGGCGGTATCGTCGACGATGGTCAGGGTGAGTGTGCTGCCGGAGAGCCCGAATCACATGCTGTTCGCGGACCTCGGAACACTCGTGCAGCGCGCCGGATACCGTGTGACGGCGGGGTCGCGGCCGATGGTCGTCGGTTTCGCATACCTGATGGTGGAATCACTACCCGGCCGATGGTACGAGTTGAAGGGGACCATCCGCGCACGCGTCGCCTTCCGGGTGGGCGACAATCACGTGGGCGGAGGCGTGTTCCGCGGCGAGCACGCCATTCGAGTCGCCTACTTCTACAGCAGCGACATGGAAGCCGCGCTGCAAGGCGCCTACTGCGCTGCGCTGGCGCAATTCGCGAGGTGCCTCGAGACCGGGGCCTGCCTGACAGGAGAGAGTGAATGACGTTTGCGGTCATCAACGGCGCCAGGCTCTGGTTCGATGTCCGCGGGCCGGAGGATGGCGTGCCTCTGCTCCTGCATCATGGCTACACCGCGTCGCGCATCAACTGGACGCCGGTTTCCGAGCGCCTGCAGCAGTCGTATCGCGTCGTTCTCATGGAGTGCCGCGGCACGGGTCTGAGCGAGCACACGGACGGCGGCTATACGTTCGCGCAGTACGCCGCCGATGTGGTGGGGCTGCTGGATCATCTGAACATCGATCGCATCGCCTTTGCCGGACACAGCATGGGCGGTGGCATTGGCTACACGCTCGCGCTCGACCATGGTGCGAGGTTGACCAAGCTCATTCTCATGGCGCCGGTGTCCGCGGACGGGTTCCGGGATGCCGATCCGGCCCCGCGAGAGCTGCGCCGTCAGTTGCGACTGAGCCGCGATCGTGCGGCACTGCTTGCGCAGTATCGGGGTCAATCGGTGCGGGGGGACGTGGAAACCGACGCCTGGTTCGAGAGCCGGGTCGACCATGTGTTCGGCGTTTCCGACGGGCACTTCGATGGCGGTGCACTGGCCATGCGCAACCTCGATGTCGGCACTCGGCTCGCGGAAATCACCCTGCCGGTACTGATGATCGCGGGTTCTTCGGATGGGTTGCTCGCCGCCAACCTGCGCGACTTCTCGCGTCTGCCCAACGCAGCGCTGCACGTTTTCTCCCGCGCGGGGCACGAAGTCGCGCTTCACGAACCGGAGGGGGTAGCGCGAGCGATCGACGAGTTTCTCAGATTGGGGATCGCGCGGCCGCAGGCGTGATCACGAACCACCGCAGACGCCGGCTCACCAGATCGGCCCGCACATCGCCTCTTCGATGAACGTGG
>JBFKCZ010000308.1:0-4402 GCA_041620035.1 Pseudomonadales bacterium | reverse complement strand
CGTTGGCGGCGGCACCGCGGCTTCGAGAAGTTCGACGGCGCGATTGAGCAGAACACCCGTCGGCTCGCCACTCCCGTCCTTCAATATCTCACCGCCCTCGGGCGCCACCGTGTTGCGGTCGATGCCAGCCCGTTCGAATGCAAGCGCGTTGCCCCAGCCTGCAAAGCTGTGCAGGCTGCGCAGGAACACGGGATGATTCGGCACCTCGCGTGTGAGCATTGCCTTGGTCGGATAATGGTTCGCCCAGGCGCCCTCGTCCCAGCCTCGACCAACGATCCACTCGCCGTCGGCAACGGTCGCCGCGCGCACGACCACCCGTGCCACCGCTTCTGCTTCGTCGGCCACGCCGAAGAGATCGACCGACGACAGTGCGCGCCCCAGATCGATGGCGTGGCTGTGGGAGTCGACGAGCCCGGGCAGCACGGTTGCCCCTGCCAGGTCGTGGACGACGGTGGCTTCACCAACGAACGCCGTTGCATCCTCACCCGATCCAACGAATACGATTCGATCACCGCGGATCGCGACCGCACTGGCATCGGGATGCCAACCAGTCGACTCGAAAGGCGCGCCGGCGGCGGGCGTGCCGTCGGTGCCCGGTTCCGGCCATGCGAGTGTGTACACACGTGCGTTGGTCAGCACGAGGTCTGCCGGCGCCACCGGCGGCTGCTCGCTCGAGCACGCGGCGAGGAGCAGTACGCAGACGCCAAGCACCGATCGTTTCCTCGATCTCTCCATGAGCATTTCTCTCTCCGCAATCCGGCGATGCTACACGCGCACCGGCAATGCCGCGCATAATCCCCACTGCATCAGGGTGGGGGATTCGAATGCTGCGCGCGCTCAAGTGGATCGCGATCGTCGCGATCGTCGGGGTTGTCATACTGTTCGGGATCTCCCGAATGGCAGACGGACCGATCGGCATCCTCGCGGGCGGACCGCTGGTGGCCGGCGAGCGCTACACGGGCACTGAACCCGACTGGTCGTTCGTACGCGACGTACGCGAGGTGGAGCTGCAGTCTCTCGACCCCGCACGATCGCGCACCACCTGGATCCTCGATGTCGGCGGGCGCGCGTTCATTCCATGCGGCTACATGGACAGCACCTGGGGCCGACTGTGGAAACAGTGGCCCATCGAAGCGGAACGCGACGGGCGCGCGGTGCTGCGTGTCGATGGCGTGCGCTACGAGCGCAGCCTCGTCCGCGTGCGCGACCCTGCGCTCGTCGAAGCCGTCGTCGCCGAACTCGCGCGCAAGTACGTCCCCGGCGTGACACCTGATGCCGTGGAATCGGAGTCGCTGTGGTTGTTCGAGCTGATGCCCCGGCAAGCAACGGCGAGTCTTGCAGTACTCGGTGCGCGCATCTGGACGGGTGTGGCCAGCGCACCGTGGGCCGAAGCCATTGCATTCCAGGGCGACCGCATCTCGAAAGTGGGCAGCCGCGCGGAAATCGCCGCTGTCATCGGCGACGCTACCCGCATCATCGAACGGCCCGGCGCCATGCTCGTGCCGGGGTTCATCGATACCCACGTTCACTTCATCACCGGGGGCGCCGGGATCGCATCCGTGCAGCTGCGCACCGCCGCCACACCCGCGGAGTTCTCGTCGCGCATCGCCGCGTTCGCGGCTGGCCGTCCGGCGGGGGAATGGATTCAGTACGGCAACTGGGATCACGAGCTGTGGGGCGGAGCGTTGCCGCAGCGCGAGTGGATCGACGCATCGACACCCGATCATCCCGTTTTCGTCGAGCGGCTCGACGGTCACATGGCACTCGCCAACTCGGTTGCGCTCACCGCCGCGGGCATCACGGCGGAAACTCCCGAGGTCGAAGGCGGCAGCATCGTTCGCGACGCAAACGGTGTGCCCACGGGCGTGTTGAAGGACAACGCCATGGATCTCGTGCGCAAAGTGATTCCACCCGCGAGCGACGAACGCATGGACGCCATCGTCACGGCCGCGATGCAACATGTCGCCGCGGCGGGCGTCACCACCGTTCACGACATGGGCGACTGGTCGAACCTCGAGGCTTATCGGCGCGCGCACGCGGCGGAACGCCAGATCACCCGTATCTACGCGCATGTACCGCTGCCGGACTGGCAGCGGATGCGCGAGGAGGTAGCGAGAAACGGCTGCGGTGACGACTGGCTGCGCATCGGAGCGCTCAAGGGTTTCGTCGATGGTTCCCTTGGATCGCACACCGCCGCCTTCTTCGATCCGTACACCGACGTGCCCTCCGATCGCGGCCTGCTGCTGAACGATCCCGCGGCGCTCGAGGCGTGGATCGTCGGTGCCGATGCCGCCAATCTTCACGTCGCCGTCCACGCAATCGGCGATCGCGCAATCCGGATGCTGCTCGACACGTATGCCATCGTCACCGCCAGGAACGGCGCACGCGACCGGCGCTTGCGTATCGAACACGCCCAGCACATTCATCCCGACGACATAGATCGTTTTCACGCCCAAGGCGTCATCGCCAGCATGCAGCCCTATCACGCGATCGACGACGGACGATGGGCGGATCGCGTGATCGGCACCGAACGGGCGGCCACCACCTACGCGTTCAGAGCGCTGTTGGACGCCGGCACCCGCGTGAGCTTCGGCAGCGACTGGTCGGTGGCCCCGCCCACGCCGCTCGAAGGTATCTACGCGGCCGTCACGCGACGCACGCTGGACGGCGCCAATCCCGACGGCTGGGTGCCGGCGCAGAAGATCACCGTCGAAGAAGCGCTGGCGGCGTACACCAGCACCGGGGCTTACGCGTCGTTCGAGGAACTGCGCAAGGGCCGCCTCGCCCCCGGCATGCTAGCCGACGCGGCACTGCTGGATCGCGACATCACCGCCATCGCTGCCGACGACATACCCAACACGAAGGTGCTGATGACCATCGTCGGCGGACGAGTGGTCTTCGAAGCAGAAGCAAACTAACGGGAGTTGACATGACCAAGATAGAACCCTTCCGCATCCAGATCGCCCAGAGCGCGCTCGACGACCTGAAGCGCCGCCTCACGGCAACGCGCTTTCCCGACGCCGAGACGCCCAGGGACTGGTCGCAAGGCATTCCCCTGGCCTACGTCGAGGAACTCTGCACTTACTGGGCAAACGACTACGACTGGCGCACGCGGGAAGCGCGATTGAACCGTTTCCCACAATTCCGCGCGACCGTGGGTGGCCTCGGCATTCACTTCATTCACGCCCGGTCGAAACACCCCGCCGCAAAGCCGCTCGTCATGACCCACGGCTGGCCCGGCTCCATCGTCGAATTCCAGAACGTGATCGCCCCCCTCACCGACCCTACCGCCCACGGCGGGTCGGAGGCGGACGCCTTCCACGTCGTATGCCCTTCGCTCCCCGGCTACGGCTTCTCCGACAAACCGACAGAGCCGGGCTGGAACGCAGAGAAGATCGCCGATGCGTGGAACGAACTCATGGGCGCGCTCGGCTACTCGCACTATTACGCCCAAGGCGGCGACTGGGGCGCCATCGTCACCACCGCGATCGGCCTCAACCATGGCAAGACCTGCAAGGGCATTCACCTCAACATGCCGATCGTCACACCCGACCCCGAGACGATGGGCAGCCTGACGCCCGCCGAGCAAAGCGCACTCGCGGGCATGCAGCACTACCAGGAGTGGGACTCGGGCTATTCCAAGCAACAGAGTACGCGGCCGCAGACCTTGGGCTACGGTCTTGCAGATTCGCCCTGCGGCCAGCTCGCCTGGATCGTCGAGAAGTTCTGGGCGTGGACCGACTGCGATGGCCATCCGGAGAATGCGATCTCACGCGACGAGATGCTCGACAACGTCATGCTGTACTGGCTCACGAACTCCGGGGCATCGTCGGCGCGGCTCTATTGGGAAAGCTTCAACAAGGTCAGTCGCGACCCGGTGAACGTGCCAACCGGCTGCAGCATCTTTCCCAAGGAGATCTTTCGCTGCTCCAAACGCTGGGCGGAGAAGCGTTTCACCCGACTCGTGCACTTCAATGAACTGGACAAAGGCGGTCACTTCGCCGCTTTCGAACGCCCCGACGTGTTCGTCGACGAAGTCAGGCAGACGTTCCAGAAAATGTGAGCCTTGCGGGGCATTCGACTGGACCCCGCCATGGCGGGTTGCAGCGGCGGTGCTGGCCGAAGGCGCGCGATCCTGACGGGCAATTGCGCCGGCGATGAACTACGCTCCTGGCATGGCTGCGCAAATCACAAGCGCTGTCGAGGGCGCCCGCCTGGCGGCGCTCCGCAGCTACGCGATCCTGGACACGCTTCCGGAACAGGCCTTCGACGACATCACGCTCCTCGCCGCCCACATCTGCGATGCGCCAATCGCGCTCGTGAGCCTGGTGGATGAGGATCGCCAGTGGTTCAAGTCGCATCATGGTCTCGACGCGACGGAAACGCCGCGCGACTGGGCCTT
>JBFKCZ010000307.1:0-4406 GCA_041620035.1 Pseudomonadales bacterium | reverse complement strand
CGTGGCGGCCACTCCAAGCTCGACGGCTCGCGCTCGCACATCGACATTCACAGCATCGTGGCCTGTCAGGGCCGAGTGGTACCGCCGGCACGCAATGTTCCGCCGTTGACGAATCAGGCGCTGTTCCGGCGCGATCGCAACGTCTGTCTCTACTGCAGTGGTCACTTCAGCGACGGTGATCTGACCCGCGACCACGTGGTGCCCCGTTCACGCGGGGGACGGGATACGTGGGACAACGTCGTGTCTGCCTGTCGCCGCTGCAATCACCGCAAGGGCAGCCGCCTCGCCCACGAGTGCGGCCTCGAACTGATCGCGCTGCCCTACGTGCCGAACTTCGCCGAGTATCTCGCGCTCATCAACTCCGGCCGCATACTCGGCGATCAGATGGATTTCCTGCGCGCGCAGTTCGGCGCCGAGAGCCGCTTGTTGCACTGAGGCGCGTTGTGGGAGCGCCCGTGGAGGGTGTCGCAAAAGTCATCGAAGCCCGGGTGGGAGCGCCCTTGGGCGCGAACGGGTTCAAAGGCCGCTCGCGCGTGATCCTCCGCTCCCACAAACATCCGCCAGCACATGCGCCACGCACTGAGTGATCCGTTTCGCGGTTGCCACATCGAGGAACTCGTTCGGGCCGTGGGCATTCGAGTTGGGGCCCAGCACGCCGGTGACCATGTACTGGGCGCTGGGGAAGCGATCACCGAGCATCTTGAGGAACGGGATCGTGCCTCCCATTCCCATGTATCGCGCGTGGCTGCCGAAGGTCGCCATCGCGGCGCGCTCGAACGACTCCGAGAGTTTTTCCGAAAGTGCAGGTGCCGCCCAGCCGGGCTGACCGCCATCGGATTCGAAAGTAACGGTAGCGCCCTGGGGCGGATCCGCTTCGAGGCGCGCCTTTACGATCTCGCTGGCGCGCTTCGCGTCCATCGTGGGTGGCAGTCGTATCGACAGGCGCGCCGCCGTGTAGGGGCGCAGCGTATTGCCGGCGTTGCCGACCTCCGGCGCACCCGAGATGCCGGTTACCGAGAGCGTCGGGCGCCAGGTGTTGTCGAGTACCAGTTCGACGAGATCGCGGCTCAATGGGGCAGTGGTGCCGGCCCACGGATATCGGTCGACGATCAGGCCGCCGAGGGATTGCGCCATCGCGGCGGCTTCGGTTCGGGTCGCGGCGCCAATGGGTACGTGCAGGGCATCGATCATGCGGCCGCTGCCTACGTCTTCGATACGGTCGAGCAACATCCGCAAGAGGCGAAAGCTCGATGGCACGATGCCGCTTGCAGCGCCCGAATGAACACCCTGCTCCAGCACGCGAACGGTGAGCGTTCCAAGCAGTAGACCTCGCAGCGACGTCGACAACCACAGATGATCGTAGTCACCGCATTCCGCATCGAGGCAGATGACGAGTTCCGGGCTACCGATGCGGGGCGCCAGGAATTGGAGATACGCGGGTAAATCGAAGCTGCCGCTCTCTTCGCAGCCTTCGATCAGGATCACGCAACGAGGCAGATTCGAGCCGGCACGCTGCGCCGCGGCGATCGCACTCAAACTGGCGAAGAGCGCATAGCCGTCGTCAGCACCACCGCGCCCGTACAGCCGGCCGTCTCGCATCACGGGTGTCCATGGGCCCAGTCCATCGAGCCAGCCGGAGAACTCGGGCTGCTTGTCGTAGTGGCCATACAGCAACACGGTCGGTGCATCGGGTGTGGTCCCCGGGACTTCGCCGAACCACACGGGCGTACGCCCTTCGATTTCCACGATGTCGTGGTCGAGTCCTGCGACGCCCGACGCGTCCGCCCACTGCGACAGGAGTTCGATGGCGCGGCGCATGTGGCCATGCTCGTGCCAAGCGGCATCGAACATGGGCGACTTGTTGGGGATGCGAATGTAGTCGGATATCGTCGGAACGATGCTCGCATCCCACTGTTCGTCGATGGCGCGGTGATCGATCATCGGAGGCCCTTTTCAAAAGTTTGCGACGAGGCCCAGCTCGAAGGTGCGCCCCGGCGTGGCGTAGCCGAATACGTCTTCGTAGTCCGCATCACCCAGGTTGTCGGCGCGAACGAATGCCGACAGGTGCGTCGAGAACCGGTACCGGGCGGCCAAGTGTAGCAATACATAGTCGCGCAGCGTGACGCGCCGCGCGGGGAACTCGGCGAAGTCGAGGTCGTAGCGCGCGCCGGTGTAGGTGGCGCCGATCTGCATCGATGCGTTCGCGGCGACATCGACATCGAGCCACAGGCGGCCGGTGTGTCGGGCTCTCCGCGCTTCGCGGACGGATCGACCGTCGTCGTTCTCGGTCGCGTCGATGAATGTGTAGTCGGCGCCGATGGCGAGTCGTTCGGTCTTCGCGTGAACTGACAGTTCCGCGCCCTGGCGACGGCTCGTCGATGAATCGTTGCGTGCGGTGAAGGCGCCGCGCGTGGCATCGAACACGAATCCGTCGATCTCGTCGCGCAGACGATCGCGGAAGTAGGTCACTTCGCCACGTATCGCCGTCGAGATCGTGTGTTGCAGCGTGATGCTGTATCCCGTGGATCGCTCGGGGTCGAGTTCGGGATTGCCGATGAACGTGTCTGGGGTGAAACCGAAGCGTTCCGTGAAGGTCGGGTTCTTGCGGCCGCTGCCGTAGCTTGCGAACAGCGTCGTGCTCGGTGACAGGGGCGCGCGGGCGGCGGCACGGTAGCTCGCTGCATCACGGAAGTCGCTGTTGTCTTCATGCCGGGCGGACAGGCTGAAGCCGATACCGGTGTCGAGGTCGACGCTCCACTCGCCGACGAGTGCGCGGTTGTGCAGGTGCTGGTTCTGGTTGGGATCGCCGAACGGTGTCGCAACGCCGCGCTGGCGGAAGCGCTCGCGCTCGTATTCGACGGCGGCGATCAGGCGGTGCGAGTGCCGTTCCGCATCGATCGTCAGATGACTCTGATAACCGAGGCGCAGCTTGTCCGCGTCGCTGCTGTCGGTGGCGACGCCAGCATCGAACGCGCGGTTGCGGCTGTCGAAGTAGTCGGCCGTGAGCCGATGCTGCAGCGCAGACTGCGTTGCGACTCGGAGATCGAGACGCGCGAGCGCGTGGTCGAGATGTGACTCGAGATCCCCGTCCGCCGGGAGGAACGCTGGAAACGGTGTTGGATCGTACTCGACCTGGGCGGATGTCCGGCGCGCGATCGCCTGAATGGACCAGTCCGTGGCGCGGTAGCCCGTGTTGACGTGCAGCGTGCTGGACTCATAGCCGTCGTCTTCGCTGCCCGCCCGCGATACGTTGGTGCCGCTCGTGGCGCCGTGGCGAGCGGCGATGTCGTAGTGCCAGACGCTGTCGTTCGCGCCGATGTCGGCGGAAATCGTGCGCGCACCGTTCGAGCCCGCGCTGGTCGAGACCGTCCGCTGGCGTGTATCGGGGGCAGGGGTCGTATCGAAATAGACGACGCCGGCGATGGCATCGCTGCCCCACAACGCGCTCTGTGGGCCGCGCAACACTTCGATGCGATTGACGCCCGTTAGGGAAAGCTGACTGAAGTCGACGGCCGATCCGGTCGCGGGGTCGTTGACTTCGACGCCATCCACGAGCACGAGCACATGATTGGCTTCGGCGCCGCGCAGACGCAGTTCCGTGAGCGCGCCCGTACCGCCGGATCGAGCGAGGCTCACACCGGGCGCGCCGCGCAGCAGGTCTTCCGGGGTGGCGGCGACGCGGCGCTCGATAGCCGACTCCCCGATGAGTTCGACCGGCACGGTCGCGCGTTCGATCGGCATCTCCTCGCGTTGCGCGGTGACGGTGATGGTCTCGATGTGTTCGGCCGATGCCGCGGCCGGATCGGCCGTAACGATGCCGATTGCGAAGAAAACGAGAGCTTTCAAATGGATTACTCCGGTGGGTCGCTACACCCCGAGCGACGTGAACCACGCGGGCAGCCACTGGCTGCGCGCACCCGTTCGGCCGGTCTCCGGGCTCGTGGCTCGCGATCCAACGGCTTCTCGGCTCGAGAAGCGGCGGATTGCTGGGCAGATGGCCTTCCCATGTCGTCGCAGGGTCTGATCGACCCGCGATTCGCACAGTGGCTGTCATCTGCCGCGCGCACTTACCGTTGCGGGGGCAGCATCGGGTTTGCGGGCGAAGGCCTGCTCACCGATTTCCCGATTATCCCGTGGGCGGAGCCGCGCCACGGGCACCAGAACGCGAACGCAGTATAGGGCGCCCGGGGCGCGCGTTGCATTCGAATGCTTCAGCCTGATGTTGAAGCGTGTTGCTTCAGCCGAATCCCTTCACAGCGTCGTAGCCGTACAGCCAGTCGAACTGCTCCATCGCGAGTTCCGGCAGAAGACGCGTGTGCAGCGCGAGTTTCAGGTTGCGCACGATCTGATCGCGTCGGCCGGGTTGCTGCCAGAGGATGCCCTGGTCCACGGCAGCCCGTTGGATG
>JBFKCZ010000306.1:0-4406 GCA_041620035.1 Pseudomonadales bacterium | reverse complement strand
GCGCACGGTCCTGGAACACGCCCCGCCCCTGGCTGTCCAGCCCGCACAGCAAGTTGTCCGAAACATCAAGCTCCGTCAGCTGGCAGCTGTCGTGCTTGAGCCATTCCGCCAACGCCTCGACTCCGCGTGCATCAAACTTGCCCTGTAGCACCCCTTGGTCGCTGATACTCACGACGCCGTTTGCATCGCCACGGCGGTACACCGTCTCGGTAGACGATTCGGCGATGGCGATGCCCGGCAGGCACATCAGCACGATTACGATGGACGAACGAGCAGTCATGCGAGCACGTTAGCCCGATGGCAACATACGGTAAAGAGGTCTGAGGCGTGGGGCCGCCTCGAAATTAGAACACCAGGCTGCGGGTCACCTTCTGCGGGGCCGGCGCAATGCGCGGCTCGGCAATCGTCGGTGTTTCCTTCTCGATCGGCACGAGTTCCAGCGTGAGCGGACCCTTGCTCACGGGCCGGGGCAACGGCACGGGCTTTTCGCGTCGTGAACGCTGAAAGCCTTCAAGCTCCACCTTCTCGTTGATGAATCGCGCCAGGGCACGCTGCGCGGCACCCTTCGACGCGAACGGCCCCTGCTCGCCTTCGCGAGTGGAGAAATACCACTGGCCGTTCATCGAGACGAGACGCTCGGAGCGGAAGTAGGTACGTTCTTTCTTGTCGTCTTGGCGCACGGCACGAGTCCTTTTGTTGACGTGCACATTTGACCAGAACGCAGCCGTCTTGTTGGCTCCACCTTGTAGCCGGTGTAACCCCGTTGTAACCCAGTAATGGCGCGGACTTACAGCTCATCCGGTATAGTGCGCCGTTCGTCGAATGTAAGGTTTTTCCCGTGCCCGTCAAATCGATGGAAGAACTGGTGTCGCTGTGCAAGCGCCGCGGGTTCATCTTCCAAAGCAGCGAAATCTACGGTGGTCTCCAGGGTCTCTACGACTACGGCCCGCTGGGCGTTGAGCTCAAGAACAACCTCAAGGCCGCCTGGTGGCGGGCCATGGTTTACGAGCGGGACGATGTCGAGGGTCTCGACGCCGCCATCCTCACGCACAACCGTGTACTGCACTATTCCGGTCACGAGGCGACCTTCACCGATCCGATGATCGATTGCCGCAACTGCAAGTCGCGATGGCGTGCCGATCATGTGCCCGCCCAGAAGTGCCCGAAGTGCGGGTCCGGCGATTTGACCGAACCGCGTCCCTTCAATCTGATGTTCAAGACCACCGTCGGTCCGGTGGACGACGGCGCGTCGTACGCGTATCTCCGTCCGGAGACCGCGCAGGCGATCTTCACCAACTTCAGGCACGTGCTCGACTCCACGTCCCGCAAGCTGCCGTTCGGCATCGCCCAGATCGGCAAGGCGTTCCGCAACGAGATCACGCCGCGCAACTTCATCTTTCGCGTGCGCGAGTTCGAGCAGATGGAGCTCGAGTTCTTCGTTGAGCCCGGCACGGACGAGGCGTGGCATCAGCAATGGGTCGAGTCGCGCCTGGCGTGGTGGGCCAATCAGGGTGTGGATCCGAACAGCTTGAAGCTGCACCACGTGCCAGCCGACGAGCTCGCCCACTACTCGAAGGCGACCGTCGATGTGATGTATCGCTTTCCACACGGACTCGAAGAACTGGAAGGCATCGCCAACCGAACCGACTTCGATCTGGGTTCTCATACCAAGAACCAGCCCGACTACAACCTCACCGCCAAGGTCATGAAGAACACCGACTCGAACGCGAAGCTCGCGATGTTGGACGATGCGTCGAAGACCTGGCGCGTGCCCTACGTGATCGAACCGTCGGCTGGCGTCGACCGCGGTGTACTGGCGGTACTGAATGAAGGCTACCGAACCGAACAACTCGACAACGGCAGCGAACGCATCGTGCTCGGACTCAAGCCCCACCTCGCTCCGATCAAGGTGGCGGTGTTGCCGCTGAAGCGCAACCACGAAGGCATCATGGCGAAGGCCAGAGAAATCAAGCAGTCGCTACAGGCCCTCGGCATCGGCCGAATGTTGTTCGAAGACACCGGGAACATCGGCAAGGGCTATCGGCGCCACGATGAGGTGGGCACGCCGCTATGTGTCACCGTGGATTTCGACACGGTCGACAAAGACGATACGGTGACCGTGCGGGATCGTGACACGATGACACAGGAGCGTATCGGGTCCAGCGCGCTCCTCGACTACGTCAAAGACTATTTCAAGTAGGGTCCACGGAAGATGACACGTGCGGTGATTTCAGCGATCGGAAAAGATCGTCCCGGCATCGTGAATGCCGTGGCCGAACTCGTCAGGAAGCAGGAACTCAACATCGACGATTCACGGATGACGGTGCTGGGCGGTGAATTCGCGATCCTCATGTCGGTGACAGGGAGTGACGCTGCAATCGCGCGGCTCGAAACCGAGCTGCCGCAAGTTTGCGAAAGGCTCGAACTCGCCCATCTGTTTCGTCGCACGACCGAGCGCAATCGCAGCCGCCCGACGCTGCCCTACCGCGTCCGCGTGCGATCCATGGATCACCCCGGCATCGTGCACGAGATTGCGGGTTTCTTCTCCGCGAGGGAGATCAACATCGAAGATCTCACGACCGACACACAGCCGGCGGCGCATACCGGCACGCCGATCTTCAATCTCTCGATGCGTGTGGAGATTCCCGCCGGCTCCCAACCGCGCGCGTTGCGCGCGGCCTTCGACGATTTCTGCGCGGAGCGCGACCTGGACGGGACGTTCGAAAGTCTCTGATTCGGCCACCTGTGGGAGCGGGCTTGCCCGCGCTCCCACAAGCAGCAGCGACCGTCAGGCAGTCAGCGGCCGGAGCACCAGTTCGACGCGGCGATTCTGTTGGCGGCCTTCCGGTGTGTCGTTCGACGCCACGGGATACTGCGGGCCCACGCCTTGCGTCACGATGCGCTGCGGATTCACTCCTTGCGCCTGCAGGTACTGGCCCACCGACGCCGCGCGCTTCTGAGACAACTGCATGTTGTACTCCATTGAGCCCGTGCTGTCGGTGTGCCCGACCACATCGATCAGGGTCTTGTCATATTCCTTCAGCACGAGGCCGACGGAGTTGAGGACGCTGTAGAACTCACCTTTCACGTCCGACTGGTTGGTGGCGAAAGTGACGTTGCCGGGCATGTTCAACACCAGATCATTGCCGACGCGGGTGACACTGACGCCACTGCCCTGCAGCTGGGTTCGCAGCTTCTTCTCCTGCGCATCCATATAAGTACCCACCCCCGCACCGGCGAGTGCGCCGATACCTGCGCCGATCAGCGCCTTCTTGCGGCGCTCTTCCGAACTGCCGCCACCGGCGATGGCACCGATCACCGCGCCCGCGGCGGCGCCAATGCCGGCACCCTTGCCTGCCTTCGTTGCTTCGCGCTCACCCGTGTAGGGGTTGGTGGTACATGCCGCAAGGAAGGAAAGCAGCGTCGCGGCAACGAGTGCCCGATTGATTGGGACCATACGAAAGACCTCCATGACTCGACCGATTCGAACTCGCGACATTGTGCGCAGATCGGGGCTGAACGCAAACTGAACACATCATGACAGCGCACGGCGACACGCGTCGGCGTTGACTTCGGTCACGATTATCCAGACCATGCCGCGGTCCCACTGCACGGCAGTCGAGTGGCGCAGCGCAAATCCACCAACATCACGCGAGTCGAACACCGCGTGTCCATCGAAGCGCGCGAGATCCGCAACCAGCACAAGGGTGGAGTGCTCTGGTTCACGGGCCTGTCGGGGTCCGGCAAGTCCACTTTGGCGTTCGGCCTGGAAGAAGCACTTTTCGAACGCGGCTACCACGTCTACGTACTCGACGGCGACAACGTTCGCTACGGGCTCAACTCCGACCTGGGGTTCAGCCCAGCGGATCGCACCGAGAACATCCGTCGCGTGGGCGAAGTGGCCGCCTTGTTCGCCAGAGCGGGCGTGATCTGCATATCGGCGTTCATTTCTCCGTACAAAGCCGATCGAGACATCGCCCGCAAAGCCGCGGGCGATCGCTTCAACGAGATTTACGTCAAGGCAGACGTTGCGACTTGCGAGAAACGCGACCCGAAGGGCCTGTACAAGAAGGCTCGAAGCGGTGAGATCAAGGAGTTCACCGGCGTGTCCGCGCCATACGAAGCGCCGACGAACCCGGAACTGGTGCTGGAAACCGACACGCGCACCGTGCGCGACTGTATCCGCACCCTATGCGAGTACATCGATCAGCGCTTCGTCGTCAAAGCCGAGGCGCCGTCGAAAGTCCGCTGAGGCGGTACCAGAAGGTCAGCCGCGGCCGTAGACGTCTTCGAACCGAACGATGTCGTCCTCGCCGAGGTAAGAGCCGACCTGAACCTCGATCAGATGCAGAGGTATCTTCCCCGGGTTTGCCAGACGATGCTTGTGTCCCACCGGAATGTAGGTG
>JBFKCZ010000305.1:0-4429 GCA_041620035.1 Pseudomonadales bacterium | reverse complement strand
TCGCAAACACGGGTCCGCTGGTGCTCTCGGGTGATCTCTATCATTTTCGCGAGAGCCGGGCCCTGCGGCGGACGCCCGTCTTCAACACCGATGCAGCGCAGACGCTTGCATCCATGGACAAGGTGGAGGCGTTCATCAAGGATCGAGGGGCGACGCTCTGGATCGAGCACGACCAGGCACTCGCCGACACGCTGCGCATGGCGCCAGCGTATTACGACTGAGGCACTGCGCCGAAGGATTGGTTACATTGACGGATTCCAAACACCGACTGGGAGTTCCGCATGAGTGAGTTCAAAGGCAAGGTTGTGATCATCACCGGTGCCGGTGGCGGCCTGGGCAAGGCGCATGCGCTGGAATTCGCGCGGCGCGGCGCCAAGGTCGTAGTGAACGACCTGGGAGGCAAGGGCGACGGTACCGGATCCGGTGACATGGCCGACCATGTCGTCGCGGAGATTCGCGCAGCGGGCGGCGAAGCCATCGCGAACAAGGCATCGGTGGCGAGCCGGGAAGGGGCGAAGTCGATCGTCGACGATGCGGTCGCCGCGTTCGGCACGGTCGACATTCTGGTGAACAACGCCGGCATCCTGCGCGACAAGACATTCAAGAAGATGTCGCTCGACGACTGGGACATCGTCATGAACGTGCACCTCAACGGATCTGCCTACGTGACCCATGCCGCATGGCCGATCATGTACGACAAGAACTACGGACGTATCGTCCTGACGAGTTCGAGTTCCGGGATCTACGGCAACTTCGGTCAGGCGAATTACGGGGCGGCGAAGATGGGCATGCTGGGACTCATGAACGTGCTCGCGCTCGAAGGGGCATCGAAGAACGTTCGCATCAACACACTCGCGCCGGCGGCGGCGACGCGACTCATCAATACGATCCCGGGTCGCAACCTCGACCTGGACAATCCCGATCCGAACATGCACCCGAAGCTGGTCACGCCCGCCGTGCTGCTCATGTGCAGCGAAGACGCGCCCAACGGCAAGGTGATTCAGGCCGGCAACGGCCGTTTTTCGACGGCGGCCATATTCAACAACGACGACCTCGAGTTCGGTCCGGATGTGACCTACGAAGATCTGCTGAAGAAGCGCGATCAGTTGCTCGACATGCGCAAGGCGCAGGAAGGCTGGTCGTGGCGCAGGAAGCGCGTCGCCGAACAGGCCAAGCAGTGACGTGAAGGAATGATGTAGCAGGGCATCATGCGGACGCGCCTGCGATTACCCGCTCGCAGGCGAGCCGCAGCCGCTCGGCGGCCGCGGCGAAGTGCGCCTTCGGCGTCCAGGCGAATGCGATGCGAACGTGTGAGTCGCCCGTGTGTCCTCTGGGCATGAAGCCTGAACCGGGATTCACCGCGACTCCCTCCTCGACGGCGGCGCGCCACAGATCCGCTACCTGCATGCCGTGCTTGAGCCGTGCCCAGAAGTAGAACCCGCCGCCGGGCAGATCCCAATCCAGGTAGTCACGCACCTGGCGCGTGAGTTCGGCATGCAGCAGGTCGCGCTTGTGCTTGTAGATTGCACGGACTTTCTCGAGATGCGGCTCGAACTCGTCGGCGTCGAGGAACTCACCGACGGTACGCAGACCGAATTGATTTGCGCCCATCGCAAAACGCATGCGACCGAACAGCGCGAGAAGTTCGGGGCGCGCGTGTATCCAGCCCACCCGTAATCCTGTCGCCACAGTCTTCGAGAGCGTGCCGGTGGTGATCACGCCGTACCCGTCTGCGATCGCCGATATCGCCCGCGGTGGTGGCGTGTCGTACCACAGGTCGCGATAGGCTTCGTCGTCGAGCACCAGCGCATCGTGCCGTGCCGCGAGGTCGAGCAGACGCAAGCGACGCTCGAGGGCGAGTGTGACGCCGGTGGGATTGTGGAACGCCGAGATCGTGTAGATGAGCTTGACCCGCCTGCCATCCGCCGCGAGCCGGTCGAGCAGCGCTTCGAGTGCCTGCATGTCCATGCCATCACGATCCATGGGAATGGAGTGGACGTCCGCCCGTACGCCGCGAAAGTTGTGCAACGAACCCATGTACGTTGGCCGCTCCGCGACGATGACATCGCCGGGGTCGATCAGCGAGCGCACGACCAGGTCGATGGCGCCGGACGAGCCGTTGGTGATCTGAAACCAGTCCGCATCCACCGTGCATCCCTCGATCGCCGAGCGGCGCGCCGCGAGCCACTCGCGGATGCCGGTGGGTCCGAGACCGAAACCGTAACGTAGGGCCACATCCCCGGGTTTCTCGAGTGCGCGCGCGGCAGCCGCGGCGAGTTGCCGCTTGGGTAGTGATTCGGCGTCGGGGATGCCGACGGCCAGATAGAGCAGGGGCCGTTTCGGTGTGACACCTGCCGGCAGATCCCACTCGCCGGCAGTACCGAACAGGGGGCGGGCCGCCTCGTTGGCCAGCTCCTTCGGCGATCGACTCGCCCACTTCTGCTGGAGTCGCGCGCGCAGTAACGATTCGTCATCCATGTTCGGTGTGTCGTCGGTGGGTCAAAGCACCAGCCAGCCCCCGTCGACTGGCAGGTAGATGCCGGTGACGAAGTCACTCATCGATGATGCGAGGAACACCGCCGCTTTGCCTTGCTCCATCGGATCACCCCAATGACCGGCCGGTAGCCGCGCGATGCGGTCTGCAACCGTGTCCGTGAGCGGTTCGCCAGTGCGCTTCGGCACTTCACCGCTCACGGCGGGCGGTGAACCGCCCTGCACCCAGGTCGGGCCCGGGGCCAATGCGTTGACGTTGATGCCATGCACGGCCAGTTCCAGGGCGAGCGCTTTGGTGATCTGTACAACGGCAGCCTTGGAACCGTCGTAAGTGACGCCGACGCCGGGTGTCACTGCCTGGGTGGATGCGACATTGATGATTCGGCCGCGAGTGCCCGCAGCGATCATGATGCGCGCCGCTGCGCGACAGCAGTAGAAGACACCGTCGACGTTCACCGACCACAGCTTGCGCCAGGTTTCGTCGGTGATGTCGCGAACCGGGCCGCCCAGGCCGAGATAGACGCCCGCGTTGTTCACGAGGATATCGAGTGCGCCGAGTTGGGAGGCCGTCTTCTGCAGCGCAGCGTCCACGGCGGTGGGGTCCGCGACATCGAGGGGCATGCCGATTCCGCCGATCTCCGCCGCGACCTCGGCGGCACCATCGCCGTTGATGTCGCTGACCGCGACGGTGGCGCCGGCCATCGCGAGCGCTCTCGCGATCGCGGCACCGATGCCCTTTGCGCCGCCGGTGACGTGCGCGACTTTGCCGGTCAGATCGATCCAGTCAGCGGCTTTCATGGCGCCTCCATGTGTGTCGTCAGCCACCGTGCGTGCGTTGGCGGGCGTGGTCGAAGCCAGATCGAAGCTGTGGGAGCGAGCCTTGAGCGAGCAACGCTCGCGATTCCCGTGCTCGGGATTGTATTCCGAGACGATCATCGCGACCGCGGGTCGCGCCTACAAGGGCGTCCATGATTTCTATGACACCCTTCACCGGTTGACTACTTCGCGTCGGACTGCTTCCCCGTCGCCTCCGCCAACTTCTGCGCGAGGTGGCGCTCGCGCATGGAACTGTGGCCCAGGTGCTGCAGGTTGAAGGCAGCCTGCTGCGCCGTCCAGAAACCCTGGGCGTCGAGCGCCTGGTTGCACGAAAGCTTCGCGAGCTTCAGTGAAAAGCTCGGCCGCTTGGCGATCTTCTTCGCGAGGTCGAGCGTGAAGTCCGAGAGTCGATCGCGGGGCACGACGTGATTGATCATGCCGAGGTTGTAGGCCTCCGCGGCGGTGACCGGCTCGCCGGTGAACAGCATTTCCTTCGCTTTGCGAATGCCCAGTTCCCACGGGTGGGCGAACCACTCGACGCCATTGACGCCGAAGTCGACGGTGAGATCGATGAACGTCGCATCCTCGGCTGCGACGATGAGGTCGCACACCCACATCAGCATCAGCCCGCCCGCGATGGTCTTGCCGTGCACTTGCGCGATCGTCGGCTTCGAAATCTGCTGCCAGCGCCGGCACATGTTGAGGTACACCTCTTCCTCGAACGCCATGTGACCCTCGGCGCCCGGTTTCGCGAAGCCGCCGGATATCCCCACGGGCTTGATCTCGTAGGCTTCCCGGTCGCGCAGGTCGTGGCCCGACGAGAAGTGAGGGCCTTCGCCGGCCAGCACGATGACCTTCACATCGTCGTCGAATGCGGCACGCGTCAGCGCATCGTTCAGGTCGTACGTCATACGCCGGTTCTGGGCGTTGCGCGCTTCCGGGCGATTCAGCGTGACGCGGGCAACGCCGTCGTCGGTGGTCTCGTACTTCACGGTTGAAGGTTCGGTCATGGTGGCTCCCCCTTGATGTATGTCGATAGTGTGTGTCGATGCGGCGTCAACCGATGCTGCGCTCCGTTGGCCAATAGGGCGCGCGGAGTTTGCGTTTGTTGACTTTGCCC
>JBFKCZ010000304.1:0-4447 GCA_041620035.1 Pseudomonadales bacterium | reverse complement strand
TCGGTCGGTGAGCGTTGCCGCGGCGTCGAGGGTGAACGACTCCGTGGCCTCCGGGATGGTGTCGTTGTTGATCCCGACGATGTCCGTTTGTGTGCCGGCGGCTGTGAACTGGAACTGTTGAGTGACCTCGGCGTAGTCACCCGCAGATGCCGTGCCGGGGCTCGTTGCGATGTCCACCGTCATCGTGAAAGTGCCGGGCGCCAGGTTGCCGGGCTGGAAGTCCACGGTGAAATCGACCGTACCGATGCTCTCGTCCACGGCGATGTTGCTCTGCGTGAAGCCGAGCGTGAACTGCGGCGTCTCGTTCTCGGTGATCGTACCGACGTTGGTGCCAGGGACTACGTTCACTGCGAAGGCGGGACAACCCGTGACATCGACGAGATCGAGCGACAAACTGATGCGCTCGAACGGCCCTTCGTAGAGCAGGTCATCGAGGATGTCGATCGGAAACGTCTGCGTGGCGCTGTTGACGCCGGCGGCGATGGTCACATTGAAAAAGGTGTCCGCGGGGAGCGCGAAGTCGGTGTTCGGGTCCGCCGAATTGCCAGGGGTTGGGTTGCCGGGGATCACTTCGCCCGTGACCTGGCAGGCACCGACGTCGCCGGCATCGCGGGTCAATTGCACATTGAAGGTCGAAAGGCCGCCGTTCTCGGCGTAGGGCCCGGGTACGGTGATCTGCAGGGTCGCCGCGAAGGTCGCATCAGTCGCGAACAGCGCAGCGACGAGGGCGAGTGCCCGGGCCGAAATGCGTCCTCTGCAAGCCGGCATAGGTACCTCCGATTACGTTTGCGAGCGTTCCGGCTGGCGACCGGGCCGAGATCGCGAGTGTGCCGAAGCGGCGGCCGGGACGATACGACCCTGGTCCCCCTCTGTCAAAGCGTCAGATCACACAATTGTCTACTGCTGTTCGGCGGACGCGCCCGACGCTTCCTCCTGCCGCAGCAGGAGCACGCCGCCGATCAGCGCCGTGATCACCGCGCAGGTCAATAATGTGAAGCTCGTGCCGACGGCCGTCACGAGCCACGCGGTTACGCTGACCGATGCCAGCAGGGTCAGGCGCATCAGGAAGTCTTTGCCTGCGAAGATGCGCGCGCGACGTTCCGGTGTCGCAGACTGCTGCAACCCGGTTTCCGTCAGTATGAGTGCCGGCGCGGCGAACGTACCCATCAGGAACGCGGCGGCATAGATCGTGGGCATGTTGTTCGTGCTGCCGAACAGCGCCACCGCGGCACCGGCGAGCACCAGACCGACCCCCAGCTTGACGTTCGTCGACAGATTACGGCCTCGGGTGTTGATCCACCATGTGCCCAGCGCGGTGCCTGCGCCCACGACACACAGCAATATGCCGATCTGGAACATGCCGGGCTCGTGGCCCGACGCGAGGACATGGGGGTTGCCGGCGACGTGGAGGACACCGCCGGCCCACCACACCGCTGCCAGACACACGATGCAGGTGAGCACACCGGTGTTGCGACGTATCTCGCGCCATCCCTCGCCGACCTCGCGGAGATAGCCGACCGAACCCGCCGGCGCGCCGTCGACGGCGCGCGTGGAGACGTAGGGAATCAACGCCAGCGTGATCACGCTGATCAGATAGGTAGCCGCATCGATCTGCATGGCGAGGACCCAGCCATAGCGGTCGACGATGTAGCCGCCCGCCAGGGCGCCCGCACCGGTCGCGACGATTCCCGCGATGGCGAGGTGGGAGTTCGCCTGGAGGAGTTGCTCCGGTGGGACGATTCTGGGGACGAAGGCGCTCTTTGCCGGCAGAAACAGCACGTTGAGAGCGAACAGCACGAATATCAGCACGAACGTGACTCGGATGTCGGGGCTTGCGCCGTAGGCGAAGGGCACCGCCAGGACGTTGAGCGCGCGCAGCAGATCGGTCATGACGACTACGCGTTTCAGGTTCATCCGATCGATAGCGGCACCGGCGAATGGCGCGAGCAGCAGTACCGGCGCGACCACGACATGGCCGAACAACGCGAGCAAGGTGGCGAACGACGGACTGTCAGGGCGGGCGCTATGCTCGAGCAGTAGGCCCATGAGTGCGAGGTAGGTGAGGCGGTCGCCTGTGATGGACAACAGTTGGCCACACCAGAGCCATTTGAATCCGCGTTGTGCGAAGAGGGGCGCGGGCTTCAAGCCGCTCGCCGCGCGAGAGTGCTCGATCTCGTGACCCGTTCGTAGATCGACTCGATTCGGTCGGCAATGCGCGGCCACGCGAAGGCAGCCGCATGTTCTCGCCCAGAAGCGCCCATCGACCGCCGCAGGGTCTCGGACTCACAAAGGTGCAGAACGGCATCGGCAATGGCATCGACGTCGCCCGGAGGATGAATCAACGCGGTATGACCAGGGTCGATCGCGCTCCGATAACCCGGCAGGTCTGAACAGACCAGGGCCTTGCCTGCCGCCATCGCTTCCAGCAGCACGATGCCGAAACTCTCCTGGCCGGTGGCTGGCGACACACAGATGTCTGCAGTGGCATACCAGCGCGGGAGGTCGTGGGCGGGCACTGCGCCGAGAAAATGGACGTGCGAAGCCAAGTGTTTCGGGACACTCGACTCCAGTCGCTGGCGCAACGGCGAGTTGCCGACGAGCAGCAGGCGGGCGCGTCCGTTCGACTCGCGCACGATCCGGGGTAGCGCTTTCAAGAGATCCGCGACCCCCTTGCGCGGGTCGAGCCGGCCGACGAAGAGCACATTGACGTAACGTTCGTCGCGCCATTCGTCGAACGCAGGCACGTGTGGATCGAAGCGGTTCACGTCGACGCCGTTGGGGATCAGCGAATAGTCGCCGGGGAAGTGTTGCTCGGCACAGGCGAGCGCGGTCTCGGAGACCGCGATGCGGGCGCTCAATCGGTCGACGCGACGTCGCAGTGTATTGGCAAAGACGTCCTGCAACCGGTTCTGGCCGGTCATGTGGAACGTGCCGACGGTGGGACAGTCGGCCGCTGCCAGTGCCATCCAGGGCAGGCTCGGCGCAGCAGGCCCGTGGATGTGGACCACGTCCAGTCGTGCGGCCTCGAATGCGCGTTTCAATTGCTGCTTCAGGCGGAATCCGATCGTGAAGTCGACGAACGCACCGTTGAAAGGGATGAGCGTGTTGCGGCCGATGCGTACGATGTCGACGCCGTCCGCGGTACGCGTGGTCGCGTCCTGGCCCCGAAAATGACTGGTTATGACAGTGACGGCGTGACCCCGCCGCGCGAATTCCGTGGCGGTGTAGTGCACATGCTCGGTCACGCCACCGAAGCGCGGGTAGTACGACTGACTGACGATACCGATCCTCATGCCTGGGCGCGCACCTCTGCTGTTGCTCGGCTCTCAGTGCTCTGATCCGGCCAGAAGTCCCGGAAGATGCACCACTGATCGAGGTGTGCGGAAACATGGTCGCTGCTGATGCGTGCGACCGCACTGTTGAGCGATGCGCTGTCGTGGTGCGATGGATCGAGCGCCTCTTCGAACTGAATTCGAAATCGACCGGGCGCGAGTCGCTCGCAATACGCAGCAACGATTGGTGCACCGGTACGGGCGGACAGTGCGCCCGGACCGGCAGGCCACGGCGTCGAGCGGCCCAGGAATTCCGCCGTGTGGCCGGTACTGAAGATGTCGCCATCGACCATCAGCGCCACGACTTCGTTGCGGGACAGTGCACGGAACAGTTTGCGAAACCCATCCTCGGGCGCGACGGTGCTCACGGCCAGCTTTTCCTTGGCCGCGCGGACATCGGAGGCGAGCCAGCGACCGAGCTGGGCGCCCGCCACCGCGGTCACCGCATATCCCAGGCGTGCGAGCTGTACGGCACCCAATTCCCAGTTGCCGATGTGACAGCACGTGACGATCACGCCACGTCCACCGCGGTGAGCCGCTTCGAAACGCTCGAGCCCGACCATCTCGACGCAGCCGTTCAGTTCATCGGCGGTCATGCGTGGCAGACGGAAGAACTCGAACAACATGTGGTTGTAGTTGCGCATCACCGCTCGCGCGGTGCGACGGAGCTCCGCCGGTGAGCTACGTGGACTCGCCACGGCGAGATTGCGGAGCAGCGCTCTGCGCCGAGCGCCGAAGAGAGCGTAGTGAAGCGGTGCGAGGGCGGATGCGATCCCGTACCCGATGACTTTCGGCATGCGCCCGATCAGGCCCGTCAGCGTCCTGTAGAGTCTTCCGTTCACGTATCCTGCGACCAGACTTGCGAGCAAGAAAGTTGCGGCAGTATCGCAGATCGACTGGGCGTTCGACACTTGCCGGCGCTCATCGGATGCGCTTGGTCATGAACACGCTGTGAGGATCATCGACGTATGTATCGAAAGGGCCGCGGTAGGTGAACCCGTACCGTTCGTAGAGTGCGCGCGCTGCAGCGAACGGCGGCGTGGACCCCGTCTCGAGGTGCAGGTAGCCGTACCTGCGCCGGGTTGCCTCGGCGACGATGTGCGCGAGCATCGTCG
>JBFKCZ010000303.1:0-4470 GCA_041620035.1 Pseudomonadales bacterium | reverse complement strand
TCGGCCGCGGCCTCGGTGAAGCTGAGATCGAAGCTGTGGCAGCGGTGACAGATCCACTCCGGCCCCCATTGAAACCGTTTGCAGCCCTCACAGCGCTGCAGCATGAGCCTCTCGTCCTGCAAACCTGCCCAGAACGGCGCGTCGAGTCCGTCCCGGGCCGGTGCCGGGGCGGGTAATCCGGTCGCCAGGTAGTGGACACTCATAGCGTGCTCCCCGCACCGAACACGCACGAACTCACCGGTGTGACCATTGGTCCGGCGATCATCATCGACACCTCGGCATCCTCGATCTGATTGCAGGAGGTGCCGCGGATCTGCCGCACCGCTTCGATCGTGAGGCCCAGCCCGTGCATGTAACACTCCGCGAGATTGCCGCCGCTGGTATTGAGCGGTATCCGGCCATCCGGTGCCAGGAGATTGGAGAGTGTGAAGAATTCGTTCGCTTCGTCCGGGTGGCAGAAGCCATGTTCCACGATCGACATCAAAACGCCGCCCGTAAAGTTCTCGTAGCTCTGCAGCACGTCGATTTCCTGCGGTGTTAGACCAGCCATCGCGTACAGATGCTTCGCAACGGTGTTGAAGTGCGAGCTGCCGTAGTCCGGGGCGTTGTGCACCGGTGCTGCGGATCGATTGGGGCCGCCGCTCGCCGCACCCAGCAGATAGCAGGGCTTGTGCGGGAAGTCCGCCGCGCGATCGGCCGAAACGAGGATCATTGCCGCGGCGCCGTCGTTCTCCTGACAGCAGTCGAACAGACGGAACGGCTCCACGATCCAGCGCGACGCATCGTACTTCTCTTCACTCAGGGGGCGACCGTACATGATCGCTTCGGGGTTGTTCTGAGCATGGGTGTACGACGCGAGCGCGATTGCACGCAAGGCATCCTGTTTCACGTCGTGGTCGTGCATGAAGCGCATGGCCTTCATCGCGAACATCTGTGCCGCCGACATGAGCCCGTACGGAATCGTGTGGGCAGCCTCGCCGGACACCTGCCGGATCTGCGGGCCGCGGCCGAAGCGACCGAACTGGCCCTGAGCCAGAGAACGGTACACGACCACGCAATCCGCCATCCCGCAGGCGATCGCGGCAGCGGCGTTTTCCACGGCGCCCGCAGTGCCCCCGCCGCCGCCACCCCAGAACATGTTGGAGAAGCGCAGCTCCTTCGCGTTCAGTGCCGCGGCGAGGCGCGGTGCATCGTTGCGATCGTTGCTGAACGATGCGAATCCGTCGAGTTCGGTGGGTGAGATGCCAGCGTCGCCGCACGCATTCACGATGGCTTGAAGCGCGAGCTTCGCTTCGGAATCGGGGGACTCACCGTGTTTGTAGTAGGTGGTCTGGCCTACGCCCACCACGGCCACTTTGCCACGCAGCGTCCTGCTCATGCGCGCTTCGCTTGATAGCGTGCCGGTATCTCGAACTTGAACACGCGTGCCGCGTTGAGGCCCAGCACCTTCGCGCGCTCTGCATCCGACAGCTGCGCCATGGTGCGCTCGATGGCCGCGGCCGAATGCGGCCACGTACCTTCGTGGTGGGGGTAGTCGTTGGCCCACATGAAGTTGTCGATGAGCCCGTGTTCGCGGGCGAGGTCGAGCCCCGCCTTGTCTTCCTGAAACGTCGCGAAGCCGTTGCTCTTGAAATACTCGCTCGGCAGGTGCTTCAGCTTCGGCCGCACCCACATGTGGTGCTTCTTGTAGGCCTCATCGAGCGCACCGAGTGCCCAGGCAACCCAGCCGATGCCCGCTTCGACCGAACCGAACGCGAGCCTCGGAAACCGGTCGAGCACGCCGGATGCGCAGAGGTTCGCGATCGGCTCCATCGTGGGAGCGAGAGAATGCACCGCGTAGTTGATGACGGCGCCGCCATTGCCCCGCGACGTGCGCGGATCGCGCCCGGTGGAAACGTGAAAGGTGATCGGCAGGTCGTGGTCCTGAATGCACGCCCACAGTGGGTCGAATTGCGGCAGGTTGTAGTTGGCGGCTTCGTGATCGGGCGGGCCCCACACGGGCTTGCAGGGCAGCGACACACCGCGGAAGCCGAGCTTGGCACAGCGATCGATCTCGGCGATCGCGCCGTCCATGTCGGCGGCCGCAACACAGGCCATGGGCGAGAGCCGGTCGTTGAAGTCGCCGAACACCTCCCACGCCCAGTCGTTGTACGTGCGGCACATGGCCTGGCTGAACTCGGCGTCGGGTGTCGCCCAGATCGTCAGTCCCTTGTTGGGAAACAACACCTCGCAGTCGATGCCGTCGCGGGCATGGTCGGCGAGTCGCTCCTGCGGCGTCTTGCCGGATTGATTGCGCAGCAGATCTTCGCCCTCGAACGGGATTTCGCGCAGTCGCAGGGGGCGGAAGCCTTCGGTCTTCTGAAACTTGTTGCCCTTCTCGTCGACGACCACACCGGGCAGGCGGTCGCGGTACTTCGCGTCGATGCGGGTGCGCCACAGATCGGAAGGTTCCTGCACGTGGCCATCGGTCGAGACCATGAAGTATTTGTTCGGGTCGTCGGGACGCGCGGTGCGTGTCCAGCCGGCGTGACCGGGGGTGGTGGTTCGCCAGCGATTGTTGGCATCGGCGGTGGGGTTTGCGTTGGTCGTCATGGTGGTGCTCCGGTTGATCGGTTGAGCCTACTCTGTCAGCGCACGCTCGTGAACTTCCCTCTTCGCCACGCGTCCATCGCGGCATCGTAGACGCGCGCCAGGGGCACATCGTGCGCCTCACTGATGCGTCGGCAGTCGGCGTGTTCGGGGGCGGCACGTTCTTCACCGTGCGGCAGCCGCGCCACTTTCACGTTCACGGGCCCCCATTCGGTGTCGACCCGACTGATCTTGCGTTCGAGGCTCGTGCGCTCGACGGTCTCGCGGCGGATCCCGAGCGTGGACGTGTGCTGGAACATCAACGTGCGCAGTGTTTCGACGGTTGCGGCGCCGCACAGCACGCTGAGCATCTGGGCGGGCCGGCCCTTCTTCATGAGGATGGGTGTGAGCCAGGCATCGAGGGCACCGGCGGTGAGCAGCCGATCGAGCAGGGGCGGCAGCCACTCGGGGTTCATGTCGTCGAGGTTCGTCGAGAGCAGTTCGAGCGTCTCGGCGCGAGTGGCGTCCGGCGCCACCGTTCCCACGATGAGCCGCAGCACGTTGGCGCGGGGAAAGTCCTTCGTGCCGGCACCGTAGCCCTGTTGCGAGATCGTCATCGCCGGGGCGTCGCGCCAGTCCGTGACGAGTTCGCGCAACAGCGCAGCGGCCGTCGGCGTCACCGTCTCGCCGTCGATGTCGAGCGGATACGTCGGCACACCGCTCATCAGGCGCAGTACCGCGGGCGCGGGCACCGGCAGCACGCCGTGTTCGCACTTCACCGTGCCATGACTCATGGGCATGCCTCGGCAGCTGATGGCGCTCACGCCGAGGTATTCGAACCCGGCGACCACCCCCACCACGTCCGCGATCGCATCGAGCGCGCCCACTTCGTGGAAGTGAACCTCGTCGATGGCGATGGCATGGACTTCGGCTTCTGCTGCCGCCAGGGTGCGAAACACCGCGCAGGCCCTCTTCTTCAGCGCGGGTGCGATTGCCGCCGCCTCGATGATCGCAACGACGTCCGGCAGATGGCGGTGCGCGTGTTCGTGCGGTGTCACGACGTGGGCTTTGGTGCCGGCGATGCCGCGCTTGACGATCTTCTCTGCGGAGACGCTGAGGCCTTTGAGCTGCAACGCCTCGATCGATCCGGCGATGACCTCCGCGGGTACGCCGGCATCGATCAAGGCACCGAGCAGCATGTCGCCGCTCGCGCCGCAAAAGAGATCGAGATGTGCAACCCGAGTCACGATGCGGCCGCCACCATGGCGCGCAGCATGCGATTGGCAGCAGCGGCTGCACCGAAGCCGTTGTCGATGTTGACGACAGTGACGCCGGGAACACAGCTCGTCAGCATGCCGAGCAGTGCGGAGATGCCGCCGAAATTGGCACCGTAACCGACGCTGGTGGGCACTGCCACGACGGGTGCCGCGACCCGGCCGCCGAGCACGCTGGGCAGCGCGCCTTCCATCCCCGCAATGACGATGCACACGGATGCGCGCCGCAGATCGGCTTCGACGGCGAGCATGCGATCGAGATTGGCGACACCGATGTCGTAGTACCGGTCGGTCGTGATGCCGGCCCACTCCAGCGTTAGTGCGCACTCTTCCGCGACCGGGGTATCGCTGGTGCCGGCGCAGCAGACGGCGACGCGATGCCGGGTCATACCGGCCGGCGCCTCGAGCCGTCCCACCCGAATGAGTCGAGAGATCGGGTCGTAGGTGGCCGTCGGCACTGCGGTTTGCACGGCCGCTGCATGTTCGGCGGTCGCGCGGGTGGCGAGCGCACGGCTCGAACGTGCCGTGAACTCATGGATGATGGCTGCTACCTGGGCGGGCGTCTTGCCCGAGGCGAACACCACTTCGGGAAAACCCTGGCGCTCGACACGCGCGTGATCGAGCCTGG
>JBFKCZ010000302.1:0-4477 GCA_041620035.1 Pseudomonadales bacterium | reverse complement strand
CTCGAGTTGAGGAACTTCGGCTCGCCCACCACCTCGACGTGAGAGAAACGTTTCAGCACCTCTTCCCAGATCGTCTTCAGCTGCATTTCCGCCAGGCGGTTGCCCACGCAGCGGTGAATGCCGAATCCGAAGGAGAGATGCTGACGTGCGTTCGGCCGGTCGATGACCAGATCATTGGCGTTCGGAATGACGTCTTCGTCGCGGTTGCCCGACACATACCACATCGCGACCTTGTCGAACTTCTTGATCTTCTGACCGCGGATCTCCGTGTCGGCCATCGCGGTGCGGCACATGTGAGCCACCGGTGACTGGTAGCGAACGATCTCGGAGACCATGCCCGGAATCAGGCTGTGATCGCGCTTCACCTTGTCGAACTCTTCCGGAAACTGGTTGAGCGCCAGCACGCCGCCGGATATCGAGTTACGCGTCGTGTCGTTGCCACCGACGATGAGCAGCAGCATGTTGCCGAGGAACTCGTTCGGCGGCATGTTCTTCGTGGATTCGCCGTGCACCAGAAACGAGATCAGGTCCTGACCGGGCTCGTTGCGCTTGACGCGCTCCTTCCACACCGCGTCGAAGTACTCCCAGCACTTCCACAGTTCGGCAAACGCCTGTTGCGGCGTTTCGAAATAGTTGGGATCGCCGATGCGCTCCACGGTATCGGACCAGTGAATCAGCAGGTGGCGGTCCTCCTGCGGGATGTCGAAGAGCGTCGCCAGCATCTGCCCCGTGAGTTCGACCGACACGCTGCGCACCCAGTTGAACTCCTCGCCGACCGGCAGGTTGTCGAGAATCTTGCCGGCGCGCTCGCGAATCAGCAGCTCCAGAGTCTGCAGGTGACGCGGCGAGAACATGGGCGCGATGACCTTGCGCTGATCGTCGTGCTTCGGCGGATCCTCCATGATGAACATGGGCAGGTAGAACATCGGATCCGGCTCGCCTTCGAGCGGCCGCCCGCCCAGGCGGATGCCGCCGTTGCGGATGTCCGACGAGAACAGCTCATGATTGGAGTCGACGTACTTGATGTCGTCGAACTTGGTGATCGACCAATACGGACCGAACTGGCTGTCGGCGCAGTAGTGCACGGGCGCCTCGGCCCGCAAACGCTCGAAGTACGGGAGCGCCGCGTTGGCCTCGAACAGGTCGCCATGGGCGGGGTTCAGCGCTTCGAGTGGAATGCTGCGTGGATCCTGCGTGACGTCGATCCGCCACGCCTCGCGCCACTTCTGATTGTTTTCGTAGGTGAATCTGCGCTCCGACTCCGACATGTCCACACCCGGTCATTGATTCGAGCCCATTGTAGCGCGGTTCACCACATGGTCAGGCGGCTACCGGCGTGGCCAAGCAACGCACCGTGACCCCATAGCGGTCGAGCTCACCCAGCAGAATGCGTCCGTCGTCCAATTCGGCGACATCGGTCGCATCCAGCGTCGTCACGGTGTCGGCGCGCAGAATGTGCCAGCCGTGCTGATGCACGGAGTTGATAGCGATGGCTTCCGCCTGACGCACCGAGGACCCGAGCGCGAGCACGGTGCAGTAACAGCGTACGTCGGTCGTACCGGAAACCGCGGTTCGAGGCCGCACCTGGTAGATGAACGCATGCACGACCACCGTCCGGCGCACCAGAGCGGCACAGAAGCGAAGCGGATCCCCCCGAGTTGCACCAGAAGCATGCATGTCTGACCTCCTGCGATTGAAACGGCTGGCACCGATGAGGACCGAGCAAGCTCCGTGCCGCTTTTCATCGGTCGCACGATCCCATGCGTCCCGCATAATGGCCGGCCAGCGAGGAACGCAACATGACTACCCATCACAGCGTGCTGCTCGTCGAAGATCACGCTGAACTGGCTGCCAGCACCGGCGCGTATCTCGAAGCTGCCGGCTTCGTGGTCGACTTCGCAGCCGACGGGCCCACTGCCCTGCGCCTGGCCGACAGCAACAGCTACGACGCGATCGTGCTGGACATCGGGCTGCCCGGTATCAACGGCCTCGAGGTATGCCGCAGACTGCGCAACGACGCGAAGCTTTCCACACCCATCCTCATGCTGACCGCACGAGACCAGCTCGAAGACAAGCTGTCGGGTTTCGATGTCGGCGCCGACGACTACCTGGTGAAACCCTTCGACATGCAGGAACTCGAGGCGCGACTCATCGCCATCATTCGGCGCGCATCGAGCGACGCGTTTGCCACCCGCTACGAGATTGCCGATCTGACGCTCGACGTGGGCAGCGCGGAGGTTACCCGCGGCGGTCGTCGCATACGGCTGTCCAAGACCCAGTTCGAGATTCTCAAGCTGCTCATGCGCGACGCGCCGAACGTGCTGCCACGAGAGGCCATCGAACGCGCCATCTGGGGTGACGAGCCACCGGACTCCGATGCGCTACGCAGTCATCTCTACAATCTGCGCAGACTCGTCGACAAACCGTTCGACCGCGAACTCATCGAGACCTTACCCGGCCGCGGCTTCAGAATCCGCACGGACTGAACCGAAGTCGAGTTCGATCTCGGTACCCTTGCCCGGCGCACTGTCGATCGTCACGCGCCAGCCGAACCGGTCGGCCAACCGCCGCACGATGGCCAACCCCAACCCATGACCGGCGCCGGCGCTGCGCGCCGCCTCGCCACGGAAAAAAGGCTCGAACAAACGGGCGCGCTCTTCGTCGGTCATGCCGATGCCGGTGTCGCGGATACGCACGCTCGATGCGCCTACCGTGATCTGCACCGTACCCTCGCGGGTGTACGTGAGTGCATTGCGCAACAGATTGGCGATCGCGATGGCAATCAGATTGCGCGGGGCAGCAGCCACGAGGCCGCCATCCACGATGACTTCCACCCGGTTGCCGCTGCTGCGCGCCAGATCCGCAAAGAGATCCACCTGTTCGGCGACGATCGCTCCGACGTCCGCGCGTTCCGCTGCAGGCGAAGGATCGCCTTCCCGCGCCAGCAGCAAGAGACCCTCGATGAGCCCCTGCATCTGCACCACGGTTCGGCGCATTCGCTCGAGCGCCGCCTGGTCTGCCGGTGGTCGATCGCGGTTCCGGCCCAACAGATCGAGGCTGGCGCGGATCACCGCGATCGGTGTACGCAGTTCGTGACTCGCATCCCGGGTGAAGTCGCGTTCACGCGCGACGAATGATTCCAGACGCCGAGTGAACTGATCCAATGCATCGATCATCGTGTTGACTTCGGCGTCACCGCGCAGATCGTCCAACGACAGGGAATCCGTACTGATCGCGGGATCGTAGTGCTCGAGCCGCTGCGACAGGCGCACCAGCGGTGACACCGCGCGTTGCGAAAGGCGATAGGTCAGGAAGGAGAGCGCATAGATGAACAGCAGAATGACAGACAGCGGCAGCACGCCGAAGTAGAGCGTCAGATTCGAGACGTCATCCTGCCGAAACACCAGGTAGAGGCGGCCTGCCGGGCCGTCGGACACGTGGATGAGCGGCCGTGCCCCAGCCAGCTCGACGCGCCCGAATCCTGGATCGATTGTGCGCAGTACCATGGGCACATCGGTCCGCGCCGGCGAGCGCGACAGGTACCCCGACATGTTGTCCGTATCCGGAATCGGGTGTGCCGGGTTCGCCGCAATGCGCGACCAGAAGTGCCGGGCTTCCCCTTCCAGCGCCTCCCGCGACAACACGTCTTCCACGATCCACTGCGTTGCGAACACGCCACCCACCACCGCGAGACTGATGAGCGTGATCTGCAACGTAAAGACCCGCCCGATTCGCGCACTGACGCCGCTGATTCGACGCTGACGTCCGGTGGACTCGGCTTTCGTCATGGACATACCTCGTCACGGTACCCCGGTCGCGTCCGTCGCGTGGCATCGGTTCACGAACGGCACGATCCACTTCAGCAACACCAGGAAAAGCACGGCCCACACCAGTGCCACCACAGCGAGGCCGGCAGGATTGCCGATGGTCACACCACCCAGCTCCGCGCCCGCGATGTACGAAATCGCGCCCGCCGGCGCAACGAGCAACGCACCGACGATCGGTGCGCGCCCGAGGAAGGCCAGACTATGGTTGAGCGATCCCCCGACCGCCACCCACAGCAGGACGATCCAGGCGGGCGCCACCGCAGTGGCGCCATAGTCGAGAATGCCGAGATGTATCCACGCTGTGTCCAGTCCCAGGCCAACCGCCGCCAGCAATGCGGCCAGGGTCAGATCGGCCTTCGCGCGCCCGCGCGTCGACGCGTGCAGCAGCAGCAAAGTTGCCGCGCCCGCCGCGGCAACCGTGCCCAGCAGAACGGCGCCGAACCATGTCACCTGGAAAAAGATGCCGTTCAACAGGGCATGCCAGTTCATCCCGGCTCCTTGCATAGCTCACAAATCGCCGTGATATTCGACGATCGCATGTGACGTCGATGTGAAGTGGCGACCCGTGCTTCACGCGCCGTTCACGGACAGTGGGTCACGGTACCCATTCGGCTGTCCATGCTGCCCATTCCGTTCGATTGCACTCGAGG
>JBFKCZ010000301.1:0-4506 GCA_041620035.1 Pseudomonadales bacterium | reverse complement strand
GCCGGCGCGATGGGCTACGGTCAGTTCATTCCGTCGAGTTTCCGTGCCTACGCCGTCGACTTCGATGGCGATGGCAAGCGCGATATCTGGCGCAACACCACCGACGCGATCGGTTCGGTGGCCAACTACTTCAAGCGCCATGGCTGGCGGCGTGATGGACCGGTGGCGGTGCAGGCCTATCCCGTGGACAAGCGCGCCGATGCTCTTGCCAACGATGCGTTGGCGCTGAATCACAGCGTCGCTAAATTGCGCAGCCTGGGATTGACGATGCCCGGCTATGCCGACGAGGAGCCGGCCATGCTGATCAAGCTCGAGGGGGCAAGCGGTCCGGAGTACTGGGTTGGGCTTCAGAACTTCTATGTGATCACGCGCTACAACCGAAGCAGCATGTACGCGCTGGCGGTGTATCAATTGAGCGAGGCCCTCGCGGCAGCGATGCCCGCAACCGTTGCGAGCCGAAGCGACTGATGGCCCGCTTCGCGGCGCGCTGGTGGCTCTGCTGGTGTCTGCTGGGTTTCGTCGGTTGCAGCACGCCCGCGGTGCAGCGCGAGGTGGATCGTGCGCCCCCGCGGCCGATGCCCGAACTCGCGCGGCTGCCCGACCCGGTGCCGAAGACCGAGCCCAAGAGCCGCTATGGCAATCCTGAGTCCTATGTCGTGTTTGGCAAGACCTACCGCGTCATGCCGTCGGCGCAGGGTTACCAGGCAACGGGCATCGCGTCCTGGTACGGCGCGAAGTTCCATGGACGTCCGACTTCCAGTGGCGAGCCGTACGACATGTATCGCCTCACCGCGGCTCACAAGAGTCTGCCGATACCGGTGTACGCACGGGTCACGAATCTGGACAACCGCAAATCGACCATCGTCCGCATCAACGACCGTGGGCCTTTTCATGACGACCGTCTCATCGACTTATCCTACGCGGCAGCGGTGAAACTCGACTTCGCGCACCGCGGTACGGCGCGCGTGAAAGTGGAAGTGCTTTCGGGGGAACGGCAGATGGTCGCGGCTCCGCCTCCTACATCGGCGAGCGCGCTGCCATCGACACCCGTCGTCGCGGCGCCGTCGGCTCCGGCCGTCGTGGCTTCTGCCGTTCCGGTCATGCCAACGGTGACGACGGCGCCGGTTGCGCCCGCCGTTGGCCAGGCCATCTTCCTGCAGGCCGGCGCATTCAAGAATTCGAGCGGCGCAGCATCGCTGCGCAATGCCCTTGCGGATCTGGTCGGCGACATCGTCAGCGTGCATCACAGCGTGGTCGACACGCTGTTCCGGGTGCGCATCGGTCCGGTGTCTCACATGGACGAGGCCCTGCGGCTGCAGGCGCTCATCGTGAATGCGAACCTGGGAATGCCGCTGATCGTTCGCGAGTGATGCGGAGACTATCCCCGGAGACGGAGACTATCCCCGGAGCTTAGCGTTCGATCGCACGCGTGAACGAATCTGAGATAGGTTCGAGAACCTATCTCAGACTCGTTCGCGCGATGCGTTGTGGCCAAAACGAGATGATCGCAAGGCGCGAGGCCGAAGGCATATCTGGTATATGTCGAGGCCGAGAAACGCAGCGAGCGCTCGTTTTGGTCACAACCCACAGGGATCGGGCGCCTTAGCAGTCAGGCATTGTTGCTCGCTCCTCGTTTGGCGCTGCCAAACCACGTCGCTCGCGTCTCGCCTGACCGCAAAACCGCCTCGATCGCACGCGTGAACGAATCTGAGATAGGTTCTACAATCCCGCTTCGCAACTCGAGGCAGACGCGACCGACCATGAAACGTGCAGTAAACATTCTTGCGGCGTTCTTCTTTTCGGCGGCGGCGCTCCCGCTGTTTGCGCAGACTGCGCCGGCGCCGGTCGCGGCAGCTGCCTCGCCTGCAGTTCCGCCGCCACCGCAGATCGCAGCGAGTGGCTACGTGCTGATCGATGCCGAGACCCGAAAGATCCTCGCGGAGATGAACAGCGACGAGCAGCTGCCGCCTGCCAGCCTCACCAAGATCATGACCAGCTACCTCGCGGCCAAGGAACTCGCGGCGGGGCGCATCGCCCTCGATGCGGATGTGCCGATCAGCGTGTATGCGTGGCGGGCGCCAGGTTCGCGCATGTTCATTCGCGAAGGCACCACGGTGAAGCTCGAGGATCTGTTGAAGGGCGTGATCATTCAATCGGGCAACGATTCGAGTATCGCAGTCGCAGAGTTCATCGCAGGCAGCGAAGATGCATTCGCAGACATGATGAACAAGCAGGCCGCGGAGCTGGGCATGACGGCCACGACGTACCACAATGCGACGGGGCTGCCCGCCGAAGGCCACGTGACGACGGCGCGCGATCTGGCGACGCTCACGCGCGCGCTCATTCGCGACTATCCCGAGCACTACCAGATGTACGCGTTGAAGTCGTTCCGCTTCAACGACATCGACCAACCGAATCGCAATCGACTGCTATGGCGGGATCGCACGGTCGACGGCGTGAAGACCGGGCACACGGAGGCGGCCGGTTATTGCCTCGTCGGCTCAGCCATGCGTGACGGGATGCGATTGATTTCGGTGGTCATGGGCACCGATAGCGATGAAACGCGGATGAAGGAGACGCAAAAGCTGCTGGCGTATGGCTTTCGCTACTACCAGACGCAGAAGCTCTACGACGCCGACGTCATGTTGAAGACAGCCGAGGTGTGGTACGGGGAAAACAACGAAATCGATCTGGGCCTCGCCGCGGCCGCACACGTCACGATTCCGCGCGGCCGGTACCAGGAGCTCAAGGCGGAGACGGATATCGTTCGCGTGTTGCGTGCACCGATCGCTGCTGGCGAGGAGTTTGGCGAACTGCGTGTGATGTTGGGCGATGAGGTGGTGCTCAGCGCGCCTCTCGTCGCGCTGCGCGACGTGCCCGAGGCTGGCTTCTTCAAGCGGCTGTGGCACGGTATCTATCTGTTCTTCAGAGAGCTGATTGGTTGAGCGATGCGTGCGGGTGACGAGAACTCCAGGCCCGGAACGAAAATCGAGTTCCCCTGTGACTATCCGGTCAAGATCGTCGGTGAAAACCACGAGAACTTCACTGAGACAGTGGTTGCGCTGACTCGTGAGCACGCGCCGGAGATCACCGAAGCGCACGTGCGGGTTCGCGAGAGTCGAGAGGGAAACTACTGTTCGGTGACCATCACGATTCGCGCAACCGGAGAAGCGCAACTCGTCGCATTGCATGAGTCGCTCAAGGGACACCCGTCAGTGCGGCTGGTGTTGTGATCGTCGTTCGCGATCTCGGTCGACGCGCTTACGGCGGTGTGTACGACGCAATGAAGGCGTTCACCGGAATGCGGAGCGCCGGCACCGACGACGAGATCTGGCTTACGGAGCACGATCCGGTGTTCACGCAAGGTCAGGCCGGGAAGGCCGAGCACCTGCTCGCGCCAGGTGACATACCCGTGGTGCAGACAGATCGCGGCGGTCAGGTCACCTACCACGGTCCTGGTCAAATCGTCGGCTACCTCATGCTGGACATCCGCCGTGCTCAGCTGACGCCTAGAGCGCTGGTCAGCGCCATCGAAGGTGCCATCATCGATCTGCTCGCCAGCCATGGCATCGTTGCGGCCGCGCGAGCGGATGCGCCAGGCGTGTACGTCGACGGCGACAAGGTGGGTTCGCTTGGGCTGCGTGTGCGACGAGGTTGTTCCTACCATGGCCTTGCGCTGAACGTGGCGATGGATCTCGAACCGTTTGGTCGCATCAATCCGTGCGGATTGTTGAACCAGAGAGTGACCCAGCTTGCCGATCTGGGTGTTTCGTCCGATATCGGTGTGATCGAACGCGAGCTCGTGGCGTGTCTGCTCGCGCGCCTGCCGGAGTCGGATGCCGTCAGGTGGACCGATGATGAATGGCGCAATCCGGACGCTGCCTGAGGCGCAGCTTGTGCCAGTCCATCGTTGCGGCATCCAGGTAGACGACATACCCACACAGGAGTTCGCCGGAGCCGGTCAGGAGCTTCAACGACTCCATCGCCTGAATGGAGCCGATGATGCCGACCAGCGGAGCGGCAACGCCGTTCTCTGCGCAGTTCAAGTCGCCCTCGCTCGCCGAAGGATAGAGACAGCGATAGCACGGTGACTGGGCGTCGCGTGGATCGAACACCGCGACCTGGCCTTCCATGCGGATGGCGGCACCCGACACCAACGGAACGCCGGCCGCAAAACACGCATCGTTGATTGCATAACGCACCGCGAAGTTGTCGGTACCGTCGATGACCAGATCGACGCCCGCAATCACTCGCGCGAGCGATTCGCCGGTCAGTTTGTGTGGCAGCGTATGTACGCGAGTTTCAGGGTTCAGCGCACGGATTCGCTTCGCCGCTGAGTCGACTTTGAGTTCGCCGATCGAGCCCTGGTCGTGCGCGATCTGACGCTGGAGATTCGACAGATCGACACGGTCGTGATCGGCGAGCGTGATGGCGCCCACGCCCGCAGCAGCCAGGTAGAGCGCGACCGGCGAACCCAGGCCGCCGAGACCCACGATCAGCACATGT
>JBFKCZ010000300.1:0-4507 GCA_041620035.1 Pseudomonadales bacterium | reverse complement strand
TTCAAAGGCTTCATCGAAGCGGCACTGGCCGGCGCCCCGCGTACAGTCGTCGATCAACGGGGCGGGCGGGCGTCCGGTCCGATCAAGGCCACCGCGGCCAGCTGAGGTACTCATGAGGTTATTGGATTTCGACGTCGGTCCCGACCGGCCCCTGTTTCTCATTGCCGGGCCGTGCGTCATCGAGAGCGAAGGATTGGCGCTGGAAACGGCGGCGCAGCTGAAGGAGATCGCCGGCGCACGCGGCATCCCGTTCATCTACAAGAGTTCGTACGACAAGGCCAACCGGTCCTCGCACACCAGCTATCGCGGTCCCGGGATCGAAGCTGGGCTGCGCATTCTCGAGCGTGTGAAGCGGGAAGTGGGTGTGCCGGTTCTCACCGACGTACACGAAGACACGCCCCTCGACGAAGTGGCGGAGGTGGTCTCGGTCATGCAAACGCCGGCATTCCTGTGCCGACAGACGAACTTCATTCAGCGCGTGTGCGCAACGAAGACGCCGGTGAACATCAAGAAGGGCCAGTTCCTCGCGCCGGGCGACATGGTCAACGTGGTCAACAAAGCACGCGCTACGGGCAACGAACAGATCATGGTGTGTGAGCGTGGCGCTTCGTTCGGCTACAACAATCTGGTCTCCGACATGCGCGCGCTCGCGATCATGCGCGCAACCGGTTGCCCGGTGGTGTTCGACGCAACGCACTCCGTGCAGATGCCCGGTGGCCTCGGAAACGTGTCCGGTGGCCAGCGTGAGATGGTCCCGGTGCTGGCGCGCGCGGCAGTTGGCGCGGGAGTGTCGGGACTGTTCATGGAAACGCATCCGAATCCGGCAGAAGCCCTTTCGGATGGCCCGAACTCGTGGCCGTTGCATCTGATGGGCGAATTGCTCGATGTGCTGGTTGCGCTCGATGCGGTCGTAAAGGGCGCGCGCTATCTGGAAAGCGAAGAAGGAGTGGCATCGGCGTCGTGAGCAAGATCACCCATATCCGGGCACGCGAGGTACTCGACTCGCGCGGCAATCCCACCGTCGAGGCCGACGTCGAACTGGATGACGGCACCGTTGGTTCGGCGTGCGCGCCATCCGGCGCATCCACGGGCTCGCGCGAGGCGCTCGAACTGCGCGATGGCGATGCCAAACGCTATGGCGGCAAAGGGGTACTGAAAGCCGTCGCTGGCATCCACACGACGATCGCACCCGCGTTGAAGGGCATGGATGCCAAGGGCCAGCAGGCGCTCGACGCCCGCATGCTGGAACTCGATGGCACAGAGAACAAGACGCGGCTCGGCGCCAACGCGATTCTCGCGGTCTCACTCGCTGCCGCGAAAGCCGGTGCCCAATCGCAATCGCTGCCACTGTACCGGCACATCGCGAATCTGTTCGGCACACGGGAGTGGGTCATGCCCGTGCCGATGATGAACATCGTCAACGGTGGCGCGCACGCCGACAACAACGTCGACATCCAGGAATTCATGATTCAGCCCGTGGCGATGGCGACCTTCGCCGAGGCATTGCGCTGCGGTGTGGAGGTCTTTCATGCCTTGAAGAAGGTGCTCAAGGATCAGGGGCTCAGCACGGCGGTGGGCGACGAAGGCGGTTTTGCGCCGAACCTCACGTCCAATGCCGCGGCCCTGGATGCGATCGATGCCGCCGTACGGGCCGCGGGTTATCGGCCAGGTACCGACGTCACCTATGCACTCGACTGCGCGGCCACGGAATTCTACGAGGGCGGCAAGTACGTGCTGAGCGGCGAAGGGCGGTACAGCTCCGAGCAGTTTGCTGCTTACCTCGCCGAACTCACGCGCGCGCATCCGATCGTGTCGATCGAAGACGGCATGGACGAGAGCGATTGGGGCGGATGGGCTGCGCTCACGAAAGTGCTCGGCGATCGCGTGCAGCTGGTCGGTGACGATCTGTTCGTCACCAACACGAAGATCCTGAAGCGCGGTATCGACGAGGGAATTGCCAATGCCATTCTGATCAAACTCAATCAGATCGGCACGCTGACGGAAACGTTGAGCGCGATTCGCATGGCGAAGGATGCCGGGTTCGCCACCGTCATATCGCATCGTTCCGGCGAAACCGAAGACACGACGATCGCGGATCTGGCGGTGGGCACGGGTGCGGGTCAGATCAAGACGGGATCGCTCTGCCGTTCGGATCGGGTCGCGAAGTACAATCGCCTGTTGCGCATCGAAGAGGAACTCGGAGGCAAGTCCGTGTATCGCGGTCGCAAGGAGTTTCGCAGCTGAAGACGGTTCGTGTGCTCGGCTGGATCGGTCTGGTGGTGCTCGTCGCGCTCCAGGGTCGATTGTGGTTTTCCGACAGTGGTGTGTTCGCGCGTCAGGCGCTCCAGACCGCGCTCGACGAGCAGCGCGTGCGCACAGAAGAGCTTGCGGCGCGAAACGATCGCCTCGCTCGCGATGTGCGCGGTCTGAAGAGCGGGCTGGCCGCGGTGGAAGCACGCGCGCGAACCGAGTTGGGTATGGTGAAGGAAGGCGAGACCTTCTATCTGGTGACCGATCCGTGAGCACGCCCTGGCAGGATCTGCCGCGCGCTCATGAAGCCACACTTGTCGTCGGATCGTTTCGAAGTCGGGCCGAAGACTTCTGTGTGGACGAAGTGCTCGACTTCCTACCCACGGGATCGGGAGAGCATGCGCTGTTGCGGATCGAGAAGCGGGGTCACAACACCGAAGATCTCGCCCATGCGTTGGCGCGATCCTTCGATGTACCGCGCATGGCGGTATCGTTTGCCGGTCGCAAGGATCGCCACGCAGTCACCCGCCAGTGGTTCAGCGTTCACACGCCATCCGATGCCGTACCAACACTGCCCTCCGACTGCAGCGTGCTGGAACAGACCCGGCATGCCCGGAAGCTGCGCCGAGGCGAGATTCGACGCAACGAGTTTCGGATTCGCCTGCAACTGCTCGAAGGCCATCCGCGGCGCTTCGATGCGCGCATCGAGGATTTGAAGGCGCGCGGGGTTCCCAACTATTTCGGTGAGCAGCGCTTCGGCCACGATGGTGCCAATGTAGGGCGTGCCTACGACTTTCTCGTCGGTAATCCGCGGCGACGCATCAGCGCATTCGACAAGGGCCTGCACCTCTCCGTAGCGCGCTCACTGCTCTTCAACGCGGTGCTCGCCCACCGCGTTCGCGGCGCAACGTGGGAGACGTCGCTGCCTGGCGAGGTCGAGATCGACGGTCTTCCGTCGGGACCGTTGTGGGGTCGCGGCCGCAGCGCAACGGCGTCGTGCTGTGCGGCGCTGGAAACGGAGGCGCTGCGCGATTATCGGGCGTGGATGTCGCCGCTGGAACACGTGGGTCTCGTGCAGGAACGGCGCAGCCTCGTGTTGCATCCCCAAGGCCTCGCGGCAGACCGCGCACAGGGGTGGGCAGAGCTTTCGTTCGCCCTGGGTCCCGGGCAGTACGCCACATCGCTCATTCGTGAACTCGGCTGCTTCTCCGAGCCCGGACTCGGAGTCACTCGGCCGTGAGCAGCTTCGACCTGGTCGGTATCGGCATGACATCGCAGCGCACGCGCGACCGGCTCGTGAGCCGGTTGCGGGCGGCCGGCATCACCAATGAGCAGGTGCTCGGCGTGATCGGCACCGTGCCCCGGCACATCTTCATCGACGAAGCGCTCTCGCACCGGGCGTACGAAGACACTGCGCTGCCGATCGGCCACGGACAAACCATCTCGCAGCCTTACATCGTCGCCCTCATGACCCAGACGCTGCTCAACGTCCCCCGCGAGCGTGTGCTCGAGATCGGTACCGGGTCGGGATATCAGGCTGCGGTGCTCGCTCATCTCGTGAAGCGGGTGTACACCGTCGAGCGCATCGCCGCGTTGATCGATCGTGCCAAGGCCCGCTTCCGGGCGCTGAAGCTGCGCAACATCTACGTGAAGTACGACGACGGCAATCTCGGCTGGCCAGAGCAGGCGCCGCTCGACGGCATCATCGTCACCGCGGCCGCGCGGTCGATCCCGGACGCGCTGCTCGATCAACTGGCGGTCGGCGGCCGCATGGTCGTGCCTGTGGGTGACGAAGGCACGCAGGAGCTTCGCGTCATCGACCGCACCGACGAGGGATTTCGCGAAGCGCACATCGAGTACGTTCGATTCGTGCCACTGCTGCGCGGCGTACAGGCCTGATTCGTGACTGAAACCGCGCGGCGATCACGTACGCAGTGGATCGGCATTTACCTGCGCGGCGTCGCGATGGGCATTGCCGAGATCATTCCGGGCGTCTCCGGCGGGACCATCGCCTTCATTACGGGTATCTATTCGGAGCTGCTCGGCACCATTGCACGGTTTGGTCCCGAATCGGCAACGCAGCTGTGGCGCGACGGCGTGAGCGCTTTTGCGCGTCGCCATAACCTGGGCTTCATCGCGGCACTCGGCGCCGGCATGGTGACGAGCTTCGTCGTGCTCGCCGGTATCGTCTCGGGCCTGCTGCAGACCGCGCCGACGCTGGTCTGGGCGTTCTTCTTCGGCCTGATCGCAGCCTCGG
>JBFKCZ010000299.1:0-4508 GCA_041620035.1 Pseudomonadales bacterium | reverse complement strand
GAATTGACGATCACGCCGGTGCCCGCGGGCACGCCGGCCACGGCGGACCCGGGTGCGCCGAAGTTGGCGGTGTTGTTCGCGACGATGCGGTTGTTGTAGATCCGTGTCGAGTGACCAGCCTGCGCGAGATCGGGCATGTTGAACACGAGGATGCCGCCCGTGTTCTCGGTTGCGGTGTTGTCGTAAACATCGGCGCCGATCGTATTCTCGATCTCGATGCCGGCGACGTTACGCTCGGCACGGTTGTTCCGTACCACCACGTTGCGTGACTGGCCGACGTAGATGCCCGCATCCGACGCGGCGATCGCCACCGACTCCTCGATCAGCGTGTTCTCCGTCTGCACGGGATAGATTCCGTAGGCGCCGTTCTCGGTGTGCGGGCCCCGGGTCCACTCCGTGCGGACGCGGCGAACCACGATGTTGCGCCCCTCGTTGATTTTCAGCGCATCCCCCCGGGTGTCTTCGATCGCGAGGTCCTCGATGGTGAAGTCGGAGGCGTTGACGAGCAGGCCTTCCGCGCCGGCGATCTGACCCTTGAACGACAGTGTGCTGCGCGCCATGCCGGCGCCTCTGATCGTGACGTTGGAAGCGTTGAGTACGAGGCTGCGGGTCATGGGGTGCACACCTTCCGGAATCTCGATGACATCGCCGGGCTTCGCAGTCTCGATCGCGAGTCGCAGTGCCTTCTCGTAAGTCATTGGCGGGGTCGTGTCGTTGGTCTCGGAGCCGCACGCTGCCAGGAAGAAAGTGAGGGCGACGGTGAGCGATATGCGACGCATGCCGATTGCTCCGGATTCGATCGCGCGAGTTATAGCAAGGCGCCGGCTGGAATGACAGGTGGCGACGGGCGCATTGACAGCCGTCGTGTGTAAGGTGAGCCTTCGACATCCACATTCTTCGACATTGACATTGACGAGGTTCGACATGAAGGCGATGGCGCTTGCCCTCTGCGCAACGATGCTCTGCTTCAACGCGATGGCGGATGGTAGTGCAGGCATTCAGGTCACTGGCCGCGGCACCACGGAAGTGGAGCCGGACATGGCGCGGTTCACCTTCGAAATCGTCCGGCAGGGCAACGACGCCGTGGCGCTCAAACGCGAAGTCGATGCGGCGACAGCGCGCGTCGTTGCACTCGCCGAGAAGCACGGCGTTGCAAAGGCCAGCATCACCGCCGCGGCGGTACAGGTTCGCCCCGAGTATCGCTACAGCGATGGGCGCTCGATTCTGGAAGGTGTGCACGTGAGCCGCACCGTGCGCATCGAACTCGAGGATCTTACGCACTATGGCGCGATCACCAACGGCGTCATCGCGGCAGGCGTGAACCAGATACAGGGTGTCGAATTGGACGTTAAGGATCGCAGCGCATTGGAACGTGCCGCGCTTCAGGCGGCCGTCGATCGAGCGCTCGACGAAGCCCGATTCATCGCCGGGCGCCTGGGTATGAGCGTGGGTCGCGCCATCGAAGTATCGGTCATCGACTCGGGCGGTCCGGTCGTGCCGTACCCGGCGCGAATGGCCATGAGCAAGGAGGCCGACAACTTCCGTCCCGGCACACTCAGCGTCGAGCGCGCGGTCGCCGTTCGTTTCGAGTTGATCTCTCAGGCGCCGGCCGCGGCGCCCGAATCGTAGACGAGACGGCCACCCAGGTAGGTCTGACGAACCGCGAGGCCCGGGATCTGCTCGGCCGGAATCGTGAGCGGGTCGCGGTCCAGTACGACGAGGTCGGCGAGTTTGCCTGGCTCGATGCTGCCTTTGATCGCCTCTTCACGGGTCAGCCAGGCGCCGTTGATCGTATAGCCGCGCAGCGCCTCGGCCATGGTCAGCTTTTCACCTTCGCCGTAGACCGCACCGCTCATGCCCTTGCGTGTCACCGCTGCATAGAGCCCTACGAAAGGCCCGATGGGCAGAATGTCGCTGGATAGCGCGACGAAGACGCCGGCGGACATCGGCGTGCGCAAGGCGTTGTTGTGGGCCAGCCGGTCGCCATCGAGATTCGCCACGTAACGGCCTTCCAGCGTGTAAGTGAAGTTCGGCTGCTGCGTGATCGCGATGCCGTCTTTCGCCATCTGCCGCATGGTCTCGATCGATGGCATCACGGTGAAGTGATTCAGGTAGTGTCGATGGTCGGCGCGGGGTTTGCGTGCCAGTGACTCACTCAAGAGGCCGACCGTGAGTTCGATGGCGGCGTCGCCGATCGCGTGGATGCCCAGTTGCCATCCGGCATCGTGGGCGGCAGCGATCATGCTGGCGAGTTCCGATTCCGACATGGTCAGCGTACCGCGGTACTCCGCCTGTCCCTTGTAGGGCGCCTTCGTGAATGCGGCGGGCCCCGTGAACCCCCCGTCGACGAATATCTTCACCGCACCAATGCGCAGATGTTCGTCGCCGTCACCGCTCTTGCGGCCGAACGCGGCCATCTCGTCGTTGCCCTTCCAGCGCAACTGAACGCTCGCGCGCGGCAGGTCGCGCTGCTCGGCGTAGAGCGCCTCCCATTCCGCAAAATAGTCGATCGTCTCTTCGGCCTGGACGATGCTGGTGATGCCTTTTGCAAACAGGGCGCGAAGGTTGTCTGCGAGGCTGGCGCGCAGCTCGGCGGCGTCCGACTCGGGGACCAGCTTGCCGATGATGTCCTGACGTTCGCGGATGATGCCGTTGAGCTGGCCGGCCTCGTTGCGTTCGATGACACCGTTGTCGGGATCCTTCGTGCCGGCATCGATGCCCGCGAGGCCGAATGCCAGGCTGTTGCCCACTGCGGAGTGACCGCCTGCGCGGGTCAGCAGAACGGGATTGTCGGGTGCCGCCGCGTCGAGGTCCTCGATCAGAGGCCGCCGGCCTTCGCTCAGCTCGTCTTCCGACCAGCCATATCCGGTAACCCACTCGCCCGGGCCGAGTTCGGCGGCTTTGTCGGCGACGAGTTCCCCGATGGCGGCAATCGATTTCACCGTCGTGAGGTCGATGTAGCGCCGCGGATCACCCTGCATGTGAATGTGCGAATCCACGAATCCGGGAATGACGGTCTGGCCGCCGAGATTCACCGTTCGTTCTGCGGTGTACCGTTCGAGCAACTCGTCCCCGCCCACGGCCACGATGCGATCACCACTCACGACCACCGCAGTCGCGATGGTCGATTGCGCATCGACGGTAATGACGTTGCCGCCATGAAGGATCAGATCGGCGGGGGTCTTGGCCGCCGGGGCCTCGGCGGTGGGGCCGCAGCCAACGCAGGCGAGCGTGGCGACGAGACAGAATGAAGACGTACGCATGGGCATGGCCTCTTTGAAAAGGAATCTACTCGATGGTGGCAACCGCGATCTCGCGTGCCTCTCGAGCGGAGCGATAGCAGGCATCGACGACGCGATGCGCGGTGACCGCATCTTCGAAGCTCGGCAGCGCCGCGCGTCCGGCGGATGCGGCCTCCACGAAACGCCGATCGCCGAGGGCGCCGATGCTGCGCAGGTCGTGGTCCCGGGCGTCGAGACCCTCCAATGCCATGAAGCGACTCAATACTTCGTCGGATGACAGGGTCGAAGGGGCACCGCTGCCGCGCTGCATCGTGACCGTGCCGAAGTAGTCGTGCTCGGTCATGAACCAGCCGCGTTCGAAGAACACTTCGAGCCGGCGCGTCGAGGCACGATCGATCATCCCGTGCCACACGGAGGCGAGCTGCGTGGTCACGCCGCCGGCATGGGTGAGAGATGCCATGGCGATGTCTTCAATGCCGGGGTGTCCGCTCGTGATCCGTGTTCTACAGGCGGCATGTTCGATGGGCCCGATCAGACGTGTGAGCAGATCGATGTCGTGAATCGAGTGCTCGATCAAGGTGCCCCCGCCGGCGCGCTCGACGTCGCCGCGCCACGCCGATGCATAGTGCCCGCGCGTGGGAAAGAACTGATCGTCGCGCATCTGCACGGCCAGCATGGCACCGAGTGCAGGATCACGCATCAGGTCTTCGAGAACCCGATAGACCGGCGAGAATCGCAGTACGAGCCCCACCTGGTGAGTGACGCCCGCGGCTACCACGGCGTCGAGCATGCGGCGGGCATCCGTGTAGTTCTTGGCCAATGGCTTTTCGCAGAAGACGTGTTTGCCAGCGCGTGCCGCGGCGGCTACGAGATCCGGGTGTCCCACCGTCTCCGTGCAGATATAGAGTGCATCGAGCGAATCCGATTCGATCAGCTCGCGGGCATCGGTGGTTACGGTGTCGCACCCCGCGATGCGCGCAAACGCCTGCGCGCGTTCGAGGCTGTGGTCGCACACCGCTTCATATGAGAGGGGCGCCTGCTGTTTGACGAGATGGCGAAGGTTGGCGGCGTGGAACCGGCCGATGAAACCGCAGCCGATGAGCCCGATGCGCAGTGTCATGGTGATAGGCTCTAATGCGTTCATGAATCAGACGAAGGCGCGAGCATGAAGATTGGACTGTTTGGAATCAACAATGGCATCTACACCGACCCTGCATTGATGGGGCGCGTCGCGAAGGAAGCGGAAGCCGCCGGTCTCGAGTCGCT
>JBFKCZ010000298.1:0-4509 GCA_041620035.1 Pseudomonadales bacterium | reverse complement strand
GTCGGCGCCCGTTCGTGCGTCGCCGTCGCGATCCGCGGCGCCCTCGTCGGACGCCGTCCACTGCCCCTGCTCGTCACGGTCGCGGTGCTCGTTGCGGCCGCCCCGCCGACCATCGCGGTCGCCCCGCCGATCATCGCGGTCGCCCCACCGATCATCGCGATCGCCCCGCCGATCATGGCGATCGGCGCGCCGATCATCGCGATCCCAATCGCGGAAGCGCGAACCCGGGCGTGCGCCGGCGCGGTGTTCGTTGGGACGCCAGTGACTGCGGTCGTAGTCGCGGTCGCGATCGTGGTCGCCGTAGTAGTTGTTGTAGTTGTTGTAGTTGTTGTAGGTGTAATGGTTGTAGTGATGACGCGGCCGGTAATAGTGCGTGTAGTAGTAGCGGTGGCCGTAATACGGATGCCGGTAGTGGTCATGGTGATGGAAATGGATGTGGTGGGTCGTCCAACCGATCGCAAAGACGCTGGTCACGCCCCAGAAATAGCCGGAGTAGAAGCCGTAATCGGCGGGATAAGGGTAGTAGTAGACCGGTCGCGGCCTGGGATAGTAGTAGTACACGGGCGCCGGCTGATAGACGATGACTTTGGCCGGCTCGTAGTACGGCACGTAGATGACTTTCGGGTCTGCGGGACGGATCTCGACGATGTCGTTCTTCACTTCGACGACCTGCCGCTCGTCGGTCTTCAGGTTCCCGGCATCGTGCGCCTTGGTGCGGAAGTCGGCGACGGCCGCCACCACATCGGACTCCTGATTGAGCACGGCTTCGCCGAGCTTCCAGGTCCAGTCGAGGTCTGCGTCCATCATGCGCACGACTTCGGGGTAGTTGAGCAGCGCGACGACGGAATCGTCCCAGTCCGCCGGGGGCTTCAGGGTGGAATCCTTCTCGAGTTCTTCGAGGAAGCGCGCGGCCTGCACGATCTGCAACGGATAGGTCGATGCCGGCAGCACGACGCTCAAGAGATCGTCGGGGTACAGCGCGACGGGCGCGACGAGTTCTTCCAGTTCCGCCGCGTCGGCCAGGGGCGTAACCAGTTCCGCATCCGGTGCGGTGACATAGTCGGTCCGGGGTGAGGCCGCGGCAACGCTGCCCGCGGATTGGGCGGCCGGTGGCGCGAGGGCCAGCACGGCACACGCCAGCGAAGCCTTCACGATCGCGTCGACATACGGCAGTCGGCTCATCACACACCTCCCGGCGCAGGGCGCAAGGCCCGTTATTCTCGACGCCACGGTAGCGCGCCCAGGCTGAACGCGAGCTTAACGCGGGGTTTTGCGCTGGTCTCCGGGTACAGTCTCCGTCTCCGGGGACAGTCTCCTGCTCCGGGGACAGTCTCCGTCTCCGGGGACAGTCTCCGGCGCCTTGCACCGCCGGGTAGGGTGCGAATCTAATGGGGTTCACCTTTCTTGTGAGTAAGACCCATGGCCGAGCGGAACCTCGACCCCGACGAACTGAAGCGCTTTTCGTTCAACGTGTGGAATTTCAAGCAGGGCGAAATCGTGTCGCTCATGATTCAGATCGGGGATCGACTCGGCCTCTATCGGGCGCTGGACGGCGCCGGTCCGGTCACGGCCGCCGAACTCGCGGCCAAGACCGGCTTGAAGGAACGCTGGCTCCTCGAGTGGTTGCGCGGGCAGGCGGGCGCACGACTCGTCAACTACCACGACCCGGACCGTTTCGAGTTGACGCCGGTCGGCGCCGCCGTCCTCGCCGACGAAGAAGGCAGCCTGGCGTTTGCCGCCGGCGCCTTCACCGGCCAGACCCCGCCCGAAACCGTGGAGAAGCTGATCGATGCGTTTCGCACCGGTATCGGGCTCAGCTATCAGGAACTCGGTCCGAACGCGGCTCATCGTACCGAGCGCATGCTCGGCCCCTGGACCCGTCGCTCGCTGGTGGGGCAGATCATTCCGGCCCTCGATGGCGTTGGCGCGAAGCTCGAGCGCGGCGCGCAGGTGGCCGATGTGGGCTGTGGCGGTGGCATCGCGCTGACGACGCTCGCCGAGGCTTTCCCGAAGTCGACGTTCCACGGCTACGACCCGAGCGCCCACGCGGTGGAGCGTTGCGAAGCGAAGCGCACCCAGAAGCGGCTGTCGAACGTCGCCGCGTACGTCGCGGGCGGGGAGTCGCTGCCGAAGGAGCCGACCTACGACTTCGTGATCACCTTCGACTGCATCCACGACATGACGCGACCCGCGGAAGTCATCGCCTCGATCCGTCGTGCCCTCAAACCCGATGGGACGTGGTTGATCAAGGACATCCGCAGTCAGCCGAACTTCAAGGACAACATGCGCAATCCGATGCTGGCGATGTTCTACGGCTTCTCGGTGTCGGCGTGCATGTCCTCGGCGCTCTCCGAACCCGGTGGTGCCGGACTCGGCACGCTCGGATTCAATCCCGAAGTCGCGGAGCGCATGGTGCGCGAGGCGGGTTTCACGCGCTTCCAACTCCACGATTTCGAGGATCCGAGCAACCTGTACTACGAGGTGCGGCCGTAGCGGGGCCGAACCGGGCGCTAACGTAGCGCGACGCGCCGCCACAATGGCAGCAGGTGCACGCGATCACCGCCGCGCTCGAGCGCGTACTCGATGCTCTCGGCTGCATGCAAACCGAACACGCGATCCCAGAACAGGTTGGGCGGTTCGGGCGTGTCGCCGAGCGCATGGGTGAAGCTGTCCCAATGCACCGGGTAGATCGCTTCGGGCTGCACCACGTCGACGACGTGGGTCCAATAATCGCGCTGGTAAGTCGCCGACTGTCCCGCGATGCCCCCGACACCGAGCACCACCGCATCGACGTCGATGCCGGCCAGTGAGCGCGGCAGGAAGCCCGCGCTGCCTTGTACGAGCACCGAGCCGCGCGGATGCTGGATGACTACCGAGTAGCTGCCGCCTTCGGCATACGCCGTCGCCCGCGCCGGCGGGATCAACGGTGCCGTGATGTGCGACGGGCCGGCGCTCGCGTCGAAGTTCGGGAACACGAAATGACGCGACTCGATGAGGGTCACGCGAAACGCACCGAAGGTATAGGGCGTTCCAGGGCTCGCGATGCGAATCTGCTGTTCTGCCAGTCCCGCACCGCGGCCGATGTTGGCCGTCGATTCCGAGCCGAGCAGCACGGCGCCGGTGCGGCGTGCGACGACGGGTGCATCCATCGCGTGATCGAAGTGGGAGTGCACCGTGACGACGGCAGCGAGCGCGGTGATGTCCGCGCGAGTCAGCGCCGCTTCGATCGCTTCGGCATCCGGCTCGATCTCACCGAACAGAATGCGCAGCGTGGAAGGCCGGGTGAACCAGCCATCGGTCATGATCGAGGTTTCGCCGTCGCTCACCACGACGTTGGTGTTGCCGAGCCACTGCAACGTGATCGTCCCCTCGGTCGCGACATCGCGCTGCGGGATGGTCAGTGCGCGGAAGTCGTCGATGTCGGTCTGCACGGTGAGCAGCACCACCGCGAGCCCGATGGCCACACCCGCCGCTGAGGCGATCACCACCAGGATCAGTCTGGTCAACGACATGGCGCGCACGATTTGGTAACGGTCGGGTTACTCTAGGGCGAATCGTCACCGGGGTCGACGCGCGCATGGAGCTCACCGGGCAGCAGATCGTTGCGAACGCCAAGGCGCTGTCGGAACGCATCATCAACGAGGCGCGCTGGGCGGAAATCGAACATGCCCGCCAGTTGCCTGCCGACATCGTCGAAGCGCTGCGCTCGGCCGGCGTCTTCAGGATGAACATGCCGAAGAGTTGGGGCGGGCCGGAGATGACCTCGATGGATCAGGTGGAGGTCATCGAGGCGCTGAGCCGGGCCGATGCCTCCGTCGGCTGGTGTTCCTTCATCTGGTGCGATTCGGGTATCTACTCCGGCTATCTCGAAGACTCGGTCGCTCGCGCGCTGTATCCACGACTCGACATGGCGCAGTCCGGCTGGATCTATCCCGCCGCGGCGGCACGCAAGGTGGCGGGCGGCTATCGGGTGAGCGGTCGGTGGATCTTCGGTTCCGGCAGCAACCACTGCGACATGCTGGCGGCGGGTGTCACGGTGATCGACAACGGCGCGCCCGTGCTCGATGGCGATGGCAAACCGGTCTGGCGGATCCTGCTTGCGCCGCGCGATGAGTTCCAGATTCACGACACGTGGCACACCACGGGCCTGCGAGGCACCGGCAGCAACGACTACGAATGCCGTGACCTTTTCGTTCCCGACGAACACAGCTTTTCGTTCTTCGAACCCAAACGCGGCGGCACACTCTGGGTCCGGCCCGACACACTGCTGCGCAAGATGAGCGGTGTGCCACTCGGCGTTGGCCGGGCGGTCATCGACAGCGCGGTTGCGATGCTCCGCGACAAGGGCGATCGACTGACGGGCGCGTTGTACCGCGACATGCCCGACATCCAGCGTGCGGTGGGGCAGGCGGAAGCGTGGCTCGGGGCTGCTCGGGCCTACGTGTTCGCCTCACTCGAAGCGCAGTGGGCGAAGCTCGAGCGGGGCGAGCCGCTGACCCCCGCAGAACG
>JBFKCZ010000297.1:0-4512 GCA_041620035.1 Pseudomonadales bacterium | reverse complement strand
GTACGCCTCGGCGCTGGTACTGCCTTCAGCCAGTACAGTGATGTCGCCGCTGTTGAGCACCGTACCTTCGAGATTCTCTTCGATGTAAATGCCGGCCGCAGTCGCCTCGGAACCACCCTGAGCGGTGACATCGATGGTGCCGCTGTTCGTGAGGTTGCCGGTGTCGGTGACCGTCGAGCTGATGTAGATGCCGTAGGCTTCGGCGGTGGAGGCGCCGATCGCCGTCACGTTGATCGTGCCGCTGTTCGTGAGCGTACCGGCGAGATCGTCATCGACGTAAATGCCGTAGGCGGTGGCGGACTCCGTCGTCCCCGTCGCCGTCACGGTGATCGTACCCGCATTCGTCAGGGTCGAATCGACGTCGATCGAACGATCGATCAGAATCCCTGTGGCTTCCGCCGTGTCGCCGGTCGCCGTCACCGTGATCACGCCGCTCGCCGTGTTGACGACGCTCGCGCCGCCGAGGAGGCTGCCGTCGACGTAGATGCCGGCGGCCTCGGCGTCCCCGTTGCCGTTTCCGGAGGCCGAAACCGTGATGGTGCCGCTGTTGGTCAGCACCGCATCCGGTCCGACCATGTCCTCCTCGAGGTAGATGCCGGTCGCAGAAGCGCCAAAGTCGCCGGTCGCCGTCGCCGAAATCGTGCCGCTGTTCGTGATACTGCCGAGGAGCGAGGTGCTGAAGCCCCCTTCAGCCGTGCCGGAGCCGATGTAGATGCCGTAGGCCTGTGCGGACGCGCTGTTGCCGGTCGCGTTGGCGCTGATCGTGCCCGAATTCGTAATGGATCCGTTGGCCAGCACCGCCGACTCGATCGAAATGCCCGCCGCGAAGGCGTTGCCGAACAGGAATCCGGATTCCGAGGTGGCACCTCGCGTCGACGTGGCGCCGGCAGATATGGTGCCCGTGTTGTCAATGGAGCCGCCCATGGTGCCGGTGATCAGGATTCCAGCCGCATATGCGGACCCGCTGGTGCCGTCGGCCAGTGCCTGGATGGTGCCCGAGTTGTCGATGCTGGAGTTTTCGTCGAAGTCGCCGAGTATCGCGAGGGCAGCGGCCTGACCACTGCTGTCGTCATGCACCGCACGGATCGTGCCGGCATTGTCGATCACCAGGGTATAGCCGCCGTTGATCCGGACACCGGCGTTCTGACCTCGAATCGTGCCGCCCGCGTTGTTGGTGAGGTTGAGCGTGCCGAAAGAACCAAAGCTCGATTCGATGCCGTGGGGCGTACCGGTCAACGTGCCGGAGTTGGTGATGGTCTTCGTGCCCGCGCCGGTCAGTGTGATCGCGTTGCCCGCGGGGACGATGATCGAACCCGTGCTCGTGACGGTGACCGCCTCACCGCCTGCCAGGGTGCACGTCGCAACGGCGTCGTCGTCCTGAGTACCCGGACACGCGCCCAGCGCGGCGGATGCGTGCATGCCCGCGGTCGCGACTGCGATCGCCTGGCTCAGGGTCTTGAGTTTGAGGGTGGGAATGGAACGCTGACCGCGGACCGTTTTCTTATTCACTGTTCTCTCCGAGCGTTGTCTTGGACTGGCATGCAAACTGCACGAAACTGCAACATGGAAAAGCGGCGCGCGATGCCCGATGCGCGCCCAGGGGTAGTAAGCTACTACTGCGCCCACGGCGCGTAAACAAGCCGCACAACCTCGCTTACAACACCATGACAAACGACGATCGCAGCGATCCTCGGGCAGCATTTCGTGCGGCCCAACAACTCGTCTCGGCGGCGCGCCTCAGCGAAGCCGAGGGGGCGTATCGACGCATCATCGCGGCGCATCCCGCGTATCACGCGGCCTATCACGGGCTCGGACTCGTCGCGTTTCAGGTGGGCAAACTCGACATCGCGGCGGAACTCCTGGGCAGCGCCATCGCCCTGGCGCCGGATGTTGCGGTCTATCACCGCGACCGGGGTGAAATCTGTCGCCGTCTGGGACGTCACGATGACGCCGTTGCGGAAGCGCGCCAGGCCGTGGCGTTGGCCCCCGCGGACGCCGAGTGTCACTACAACCTGGGTCTTGCGCTGGCTGACCAGGGGGAATTCGCGGCCGCCGTCGAAAGCTATCGCCGTGCCGTCGCGCTGAACCCGCGGCACGGGCGTGCCTTCAACAATCTGGGTTCGGCGCTGGAGAAATGCGACGAGCGCCTGGCCGCGGCGGATGCGTATCGGGCGGCGATCGCCATCGACGACCGGCACATGGAGGCGCACAACAACTTAGGCTCGGTCTTGAGCTGGAGCGGCGACATCGATGGCGCCCGCCAGTGCTTCGAACGGGCGCTGGCGCTCGACGCGAAGTCAGTTAGCAGTCACTACAACTTGAGTGCCCTGAAACGCTACACCTCCGACGATCCCGCCGTGGCTGAGCTCGAAGCGCTGGCGCGGGATGCCGACTCGTTGCCGGTACCGGACCGCACCCAACTGCTGTTCGCCCTGGGCAAGATGCGCGATGACCTCGGTGAGTACGATGCGGCGTTCGATGCCTACGCGCGGGGCAATCGCCTGAAAGCGGGCACCTTGCAGGTGAACGAAGCGCGCGCGGATCGGCAGCTCGAGGGCATCGTGCGCGGGTTCGACGCCGGGCTCTTCTCGAAACACGGCGATGCCGGCAACCCCGATGCGACGCCGGTCTTCATCGTGGGAATGCCGCGTTCCGGTACGAGCCTCATGGAACAGATCCTGGCCAGCCACCCTGCAGTGCATGGCGCGGGGGAGCTGAAAGACCTGCACCGCCTGGTGACCGAGCACGCCCAACAGTCGGCGAGTGGGGCGTTTCCCCAGGTGGTGTCGCATCTCGACCCCGGCTCGCTGCGTGCGCTCGGGGATGCATACGTGGAATCGATCCGCACGATGGCGCCCGATGCCGCCCGCATCACCGACAAGATGCCGGCCAATTTCTTCTATCTGGGCCTCATCCGGCTTGCGCTGCCGAACGCGAAGGTCATTCACATGGTGCGCGACCCCATGGACTCGTGTTTGTCGTGCTACACGCACCTCTTCAACGACACCATGGACTTCACCTACGATCTCGGCACGCTCGGTCGCTACTATGTCCGCTACATGCAGTTGATGGCGCACTGGCGGGCCGTACTCCCCCAGGGGATGGTGCTCGACGTCCGCTACGAGGATCTCGTCGGCGATCTCGAAACGCAGGCGCGGCGCGTGCTCGACCACGTGGGGCTCGACTGGGACGATCGTTGCCTTGCGTTCCACGAAACCGAGCGCCCAGTGCGCACCGCGAGCCTCGCCCAGGTGCGCCAACCCATCTACAAGACGTCGATCGCGGGCTGGCGGCGGTTCGAGAAACAGCTGGCACCGCTTCTGGCGATCGTGAAGGATTACCGTTGAACGTCCACTTTGTGGGAGCGCCCTTGGAGGGTGTCGCAAAAGTCAGCGGAGCCCTTGTGGGAGCGCCCTTGGGCGCGAACGAACGTAAGGAAATCGTTGGTCTGTTCGCGGGCAAGCCCGCTCCCACAAGCTCCGTTCGGACTTCAACGAAGCTCTGCCCGGGCGCGAACGGATCTATGGAAATCAACAGGCTATTCGCGAGCAAGTCGCTCGGCCGCTTGCGGGCGAGCTCCCCCTCCCACACGCTTCGATCGACAGTTTTCGAGGGCAGCCATGTCTGACCGCCCCCCAAAGCCCCCGTCGGTGGCGCCGTTGCCGTCCGAACCCATCGTGCCCGCGGCAAAGTCCGGGCCGCAGTCGATGACTTTGCCCCAGGCGATGGCGTTGGCCGAGCGGCAGCAGGCAGCCGGCAACCTCGCGCAGGCCGAGAGCACGCTGCGCCAGATATTGCAGGCACGGCCCCGGCAGGCGAGCGCGCTGCATTTGCTCGGTGTGGTCGTGCATCAGCAGGGTAAGACCGAACTTGCGATCGATCTGTTGACGCAGGCCATCGAGATCGAACCCCGCCAGGCCGTTTACCGGGCGAACCTGGGAGAAATGTGTCGAATCGTCGGGCGCCTCGATCAGGCCATCGAATCCGGCGAGGCGGCGCTGGCAATCGACCCGAATGCGGTCGGCGCGCTCAGCAACCTCGGCATCGCCCACTACGACTGCGGTGACTTCGAACGCGCCGAGCACTATCAGAAGCGCGCACTCGCCATCGATCCCCGATGGCTGCCCGCGCTCAACAATCTCGGCAGCATCCGCCGCGCACAGGAGGATCGCGACGGCGCGATCGACCACTACCGCCAGGTGCTCGCCATCGAACCGCGGTACGCGGAGGCGGGGAACAACCTCGGCGCCGTGCTGACCGAGAGCGAGCGGTTCGCCGATGCGGTCGCCACGCTGCGCGAGACGATCCGGCAGAAACCCAATTATGCCGATGCGTTCTGCAACATCGGCCTTGCGTTCTGCGGCCTGGAACAGATCGATCAGGCGCATGCGGCGTTTACTCAAGCCATCAAGCTGCGCCCCAACTATGTCGAAGCCCACCTGGGGTTAGCGCGGGTTCTGCAGGAAAAGAACCTGCTGCCGGAGGCGGAGAAGGCTGCGAAGGACGCGGTGG
>JBFKCZ010000296.1:0-4532 GCA_041620035.1 Pseudomonadales bacterium | reverse complement strand
TGCTGCCCGAACACTTCGCGCACTGGCCACTCGAAGACCGCTACGTCAGCCTGCACATGGAAAAGGTGCTGCCGGGCAACTGGAAGATGGCGATGGAAGCGTTTCTCGAAGCGTTCCACGTGCTTGCGACGCACCCCGAAGGATTGCGAACCGCCGGCGATGCCAATGCGCAGTACGACGTGTTCGGTGCCAACGTCACGCGCTTCGTACACACCATCGGTTACCCGAGCCCGCACCTGAAGAAGCCCCTCTCGGAACGGGAGCTGTTTGCCGCCCTCGGCCACGACCCCGATTCGCTGCCCGAGGGCGTGGGTGCGCGACAACGCCATGCCGACCTCATGCGCGAGCGGTTGAGTCGCGAATACGACGTGGATCTTTCGCAGATGAGTAACAGCGAGATGCTCGACTCCATCGAGTATCACCTGTTTCCCAACGCATGCTTCTTCCCGGGTATCAACATCCCACTCGTGTATCGGTTCCGTCCCATCGATGTCGATCACTGCATCCACGAGATCCTCTTGCTGACACCGGTGCCGAGAAATCGGCCGCGACCGCCGCCCGCGCCAGTCATCAAACTGGGCATCGACGACTCGTACACCACAGTGCCCGAGTTCGTTGCGACGGGCCTCGCCTACGTACTCGATCAGGACACGGAGAACTTCCGCCGACAGCGCGCGGGCATCAAGGCATCGTTCAAACCGGGCCAGACGCTCGGCAATTATCAGGAGGTGCGCATCCGCCGCTTCCACATGACCCTCGACGACTACCTCGGAGCGACGCCGTGACCCTCGGTACCTATCCGCTCTTTCAACAGGCCTATCTGGTCAACGATCTCGAGGCGGCGGCGCAGCGGTGGAGCCGCGTGTTCGGCGCAGGACCGTTCTTCGTCGCGAGACACCACAAGACCGATCGGTTCATCTACCGCGGCACGGCGCAGGAGGCCGACGTCTCGTACGCGTTCGGATACCTCGGCGACACGATGATTCAGTTCATTCAGCAGCACGACGATACGCCGTCGATCTACCGCGACATGTTCGACAAGGGGGAAGAAGGCTTCCACCACATCGGCGTACTGGTGCACGACTGGGACGCGGAGCGGCAGCGGCTGCTGGACATGGGGTTCGAGATCGCCTGCGAGCTGTGGGCCGACAACGTGAACGCGGCCTACTTCGACACGCGGAAAATGAACGGCTGTTTCACCGAAATCCACGGCGATCCGCCGCACATCCTCGATACCTTCGCGCGCTGGCGACGCGCACACGAACGCTTCAAGCCGGGCGATCCGCCGATCAGCGAGCCGCGCTGAACCGCAGGTCGAGCTTCAGCGTGCCGAGCATGATGCCGGGCTGATGTTCGAAGGTGTTGCCGGGCGCGTACTCGAGGGTTTCGATGCGATCGAGCAGCCGATTCCAGGCGAGCGTCTGTTCGAGGCGCGAAATGCCCGCGCCCGGACATACGCGCGGTCCCTGGGAGAAGGCGAGGTGGCGTGTCACTGCCTTGCGATCCACCTGCAGTTCGTAAGGACACTCCCATTCCTTCGGGTCGACGTTGCCCGCGGCCCAGCGCAGATGCAGCAGCGATCCCTTCGGCACGGGTACACCCTGGAACACCTCGTCCTGTGAAGTGGTGCGGGTGGACAAGCCCTGGGTTGGCGAACGCAATCGCATGGCTTCCTCGGTGAAGCCGCGGAGCTTGCTGCGATCGGCGCGCAGTGCCACGAACACCTCGGGGTGTTCACAAAGGAGCTGCGCCTGCTCTTCGAGCGCGTACTGAGTGGTCTCGAGGCCGCCGATGATCATGGCGTAGACGACTCCATTCACCTCGAGATCGGTGAGCTTGCGACCGAGCGCCTCGTACTCCACCTGAGTCAGGAAGCTGATCATGTCGTCCTTGGGTTCGGCCCGCTTTCTCTGCACGTGCTCGTGCACGTACTCCTTGAAGCCGTCGAGCAGCTCGAACTGGGTCTTCAACTGCTCGGCGGAGAGCTGGTTGCGGTGACCCTTGCCGTAGACGAACGCCGTCACCTGTGCGGTGCCCCACTCGGCGAGCCGGTCGATGTCTTCGAGCGGAAATCCGAGCACGTTCGCCATCACCATCTGCGGCAGGGGGCGTGCGAATTCGGAAATGAACTCGACCTCGCCGCGATCGATCCAGCGATCGATGAGGGTGTCGATGCACTGATTGATCATCGCGGTGTGTCGGGTCGCGCCCGGACCGACCCACGGGTCGGTGAGTTCCTGGCGATGCGATCGATACAGTTCATCGGTGGGACGCAACGTCGCCATGGAGGCGAGCATGGCATTGACGTTCTTCTGCGCCTCGATCGGTACACCGCTCGCGCGCATCTGTTGAATGCCAAGCGTCAGCGTCGGCGGAAAGCGCACGGGGTCGCGCACCACCATCGCGATGTCCTCGTAGCGACTCAGTATGAAGCCGTCGCTACCGGGCAAAAGACCCTCGTTGGGGATGCGCAGCACCGGCGCCTCTGCGTGCAGGATGGGATACGCCTCGTACCAGTGTTCCTGAGCCCCTGGCGAGAACAGGTCCACATCGGCCAGGGCCACGGGGCAGCGCAGGGGGCTCAATTCGTGATTGGGCGTCTTCATTGCAGTCCTCCTTGCTCGAGCATACCGCCCGCACCAATGTGAGGCGAAGATGAGGGCCGTCTCCGCCGTTCGACTCGGTTCCGATCACCGCCCCGGCGACCGTGGCATAGTCGCGGCATGCGCAAAGTCGACGGCGAAGCCAAGCTTTTCTACCGGTCCAACAAGCGCGTCTTCTGCGTCAATGGTGACTGGTTCTACCAGACCCGCGAAGGCAATCGGGGCCCATTCGAATCCCAGGACGCCGCAACCCGGGACGCCCAGCAGTACCAGCACGAGATGACCGACATCGCGACGGCCGACAAGGCAGGCGAGACGACGCCGTTCGGTCACGTCCGCATCGAACCCCGGCTTCCGGGCGAGTCAGCTTAGCGTCACGCCGACCTCACACCCAGTGCACCGTCGCTCTCTGCGCCTGGCGGTTCGTCCTTGTCATCGCGATCGTCTGCGGATTCGTCCGGGTCGGTCCACACCGTACCCGCCCGCGGCACCGTGCCGTCTTCGAGCCAATCGATGAGCGGTCGCCACTGCTCGAGATCGGTGCGCACCAGCGATGGCGGCCGCATCTCGTGCAAGCCCTGCCCCGACTCCGCCGATCGAATGTAGTTCTGCGAGTCGCGCAGTGCGGCCACCACCGGAATCCCCAGCGAGTCGAGGAAACGCATCAGCGATCGGTACATGCGGGTGTTGCGCTTGACGCGGTTGGCGACGACCGCAATACGATTGTCGCTGCGCGGAATCCGACCCGCCACGAGCAGATCGCCGATGCATCGGGTGGCGGCGTGAATGTCGATGTCCGACGGCAGCACAGGCACGAGAATCTTGTCTGCGGTGCGTGTGATGTTGACCAGGTCATGACGCTGCATCGCCGCCGGTGTGTCGGTGATGATGCGTACGACGTCCGGTGGCATGCGCATCGCGAAGGAGCGCGTGACGTTCTTCGGGGTGTCGAACGAACTCACGGCGTGGATTTCGGGCAACTCCGCCTTCTTGCGCTTGCCCGCCCAGCGAATGCTCGAAGCCTGGGGATCGATGTCGATGAGACCCGACTTCTGGCCGCGGCTCACGAAGTACGCGGCAAGGTTGGTCGCGATCGTAGTCTTGCCGGAACCGCCTTTCGGATTCAGCACCACGATTTTGCGAATCGACAATCCTGCGTACCTGATGTCAGTTTTGGCCACGCTAACGCACGCCGAGAGCGGCGCGCAACCCGGTACTCAGTCGCGCGGGGGCAGATCCCGGTGCGGCCCGGCGAAGAAGTCGACCAGGTTCGGCGGCCGGTAGTCGGGGTCCGCCCGATACCGCGCCACCACGCTCGTGTGCAGATACTCGTGCGTGTCGCCGCGCGCATCGAAGCTTCGAATGGGACGATGGTGACGCGGCACCAGGCGGTAGAGATGCTTTCGGGATTTCTGCGGCTTCTCCATCGCATCGCCACGGACATTTGCTTCCAGCAGACCGAGCCCCGCGCTGCGCGCGCGGGCATGCATCCAGACGAGCGCGATATCCGACAGCCCGCTGACCGGATAGCCGCCGCCGACGTTGGAGTGCACGCCGACGAACCAGACCTGCTCCACGCGCTGATCCGCGACCCGTTCCGGTTGATGCCACAGCGTCGCGCCGAAGTGCTTGCGCGTTTCATCGATCGCGAGCGCATGGAAGGCGTTGCGCACCGTGGAACTCAACTGCGTGTCGTGAAACTCGTTCCTGCGACCGAAGTAGCCGAGGTAGGAGTTCACCCGCACCGGATTGCCGAGCGCACCGACCGTGTCCCACACACCGATGAAGTGAATCGGCGTCACTGCCGCCACCGCGTAGGTGCGCCGGAACAAGGTCGCCTCTCGGGCCCGCGGATGGGATTCGGGTGCGCGCGACCGATACAGCTCGTAGGCTGCGTCGACCTGATGGAACGCATCCCGTCGCAGCAGG
>JBFKCZ010000295.1:0-4534 GCA_041620035.1 Pseudomonadales bacterium | reverse complement strand
CTGTGGCGATTCGTCGAAGACGAAAGTGTCAGTCATCTCGGTTTGAGCCCGGGGCTTCTGTCGGCGCTCGCAAAGAACGACTATCGCCCGGCCAACCGGCATCGCCTGAACTCGCTCAGGTCTTTGCTCTCCACCGGTTCACCGCTGCCGGCCACGACTCACCGCTGGGCCTACGAACACGTCGCACCCGTGCGCCTGTCGTCGATCACCGGCGGCACCGACATCATCGGTTGCTTCGCGCTCGGCAATCCGTGCCTGCCCGTCTACGCCGGAGAGATTCAATGCGCAGCGCTCGGCATGGATGTCGCATTCCTCGACGACGACGGCAACCCACTGCGCCATGGGAAAGGCGAACTCGTCTGTCGTCGATCGTTCCCGTCGATGCCGGTCGGCTTCTGGAACGATGCCGACGGCGCCAAGTATCGTTCGGCCTACTTCGAACGTTTTCCCGGTATCTGGCACCACGGCGACTTCGGTGAGTTCACCGAGCACGACGGTGTAGTGATTCACGGTCGATCGGACGCGGTGCTGAATCGCGGCGGCGTACGAATCGGCACGGCCGAAATCTACCGGCAGGTGGAGCGCATCGATGAGGTGCTGGAATCGATCGCCGTCGCCCTCGAGAAGGATGCCGACGTCGAGCTCGTGCTGTTCGTACGAGTGAAACCCACCGCAACGCTCAGCGACGAACTCGAAGCGCGAATCCGCAGCGCGATTCGCAGCGGCGCAAGCCCGCGGCACGTGCCGGACCGCATCATTGCGGTCGCCGACATTCCGCGCACCCGCAGCGGCAAGCTCACCGAGATTGCGGTTCGCGACGTGCTGCATGGCCGCACCGTGCGTAATGTGGGTGCGCTGGCGAACCCCGAAGCGCTCGAGCTGTTCCGCAACTTGCGACTCCGGTGAAGCACGTGCTCGACCCCATCATGGAAGCACGGTTCACCGAACTCGAAGTGCGGCTGGACGAGATGGTTCTGCTGCTCGACCGAGCGGGAGAGAGGTTCTGGCGGCACCTGCTGAGCCGTTGCCTGCCGGACGTGCGCGCCCGGAAGCTGACCGGTGTGACGGGCGTGCTCGGATGCTACGGCGGCGAGGACACGTTTTCCGATCTGGTCATCGGACACGACCTCGACTCGCGAAGGCTCGCAGTGCTGCGCACGGCGATATTCGACGTAGCCAACGGGATCGCGGCCGACTCCGCGCGACCCCGACCCCGTTGAGCGACGCTCGACGGATCAGGCGTCGATACGCGCCGTCGCCGAACCCGACACCACGACCACGCCATCCTGATTGACGGTGGAAACGGTGAGGTCCACGAAGTGCTTGCCCCCTTCCGAACGGACCGCTTCGACGGTAGCCGTCGAGTCCAAGGTGTCGCCGGGCCAGACCTGACTGGTGAAACGCACGCCGTACTTCGTCAGCCGGCCATCGCCGACATAGTTGGTGAGCATTCGCCCCGTCATGCCCATGGTCAACATGCCATGCGCGAATACCGACGGGTATCCCGCGACCTTCGTCGTGAAGACTTCGTCGGTATGCAACGGGTTGTAGTCGCCCGACGCACCTGCGTACTGCACGAGTTGCGTGCGCTTCAAGTCCTCGACCAGCCGCTCGGTGTAGGTGTCGCCGACTTTGAGTTCCGATTTCTTCAATGCCATCGTCGTACCCTCACTTCTGGTCCACGGGACGTTCGGTTCGCACGCCCACGCCACGTGCCGTGACGACGAGCTCGCCCTTCTGATCGCGGTACTCCGTGATCGACTCGCTGAACACGAGCTTGCCCGAGCGCTTGCCTTCCTTCTCCCAGGTCTTGCCAGGCTTCACCGTGGCCGTGAGCACGTCGCCCACCTTCGGCGTGCGGTGATACTCGTAGTGCTGTTCGGCATGCAGACCGCCGCCACCGCCACCGCCGCCACCTCCTCCGCCGGATCGCTTGATGCCGGTCGGTTCCTTGCCGGATCCAAACCAGGGCTCGCCGACCTTCGGCCTAAGGAAGTAGTTGGGATCGAACTGCGCGCTCGATTGAACGAACGTGGGCGGTGCAATGATCGCGCCGGGCTCGGTCGTCTTCGCGTACTCCGCGTCGTAGTAGATCTTGTTGTCGTCACCGACCGACCGCGCGAACATCATGATGTGCCCCGCTTCGATCGGAAATTTGATGCCTGCCATGCTTCCCCTCGATTCGTGTATTGAGAACGGACAGGCAGTATCCACCACGGTAACGCGGCCGATCAACCAGGCGCGGATTGGAACCTCTCTCAGCGGCCCTTGAAGTCGGGCGGTCGCTTCTCGAGGAAGGCGGTGATGCCCTCCACCTTGTCGTCTGTCTGCACCAGGGCCGATTGCGCGTACTTCTCGAGCATCAGTGCACCGGCGAGGCTCGCCTCCATGCCGGAATGCACCATGGCCTTCATGGTGCGCGGTACGAAGGGTGCAAACTTTGCGAGGTGTGCCGCCATACGGCGAAGTTCGGGCAGGAGTTCCTCCGGTGCAACGACCCGTGTGACGAGACCGATTGCCAATGCGCGCTGCGCATCGATCGGCTCGCCCATCAGCAGCATTTCCATGCCCCATCCGCGCCCGACAATCCGCGGCAACCGCGCCGTGGCACCGCCGCCGGGAATTATCCCGAGCTTGCCCTCGGGCGTTGCGAAGCGTGCAGTGATGCTCGCGATGCGCAGATCGCAACCCAGCGCGACCTCGAGCCCACCGCCCATGCAGATGCCGTTGATCGCGGCGATGGTCGGCTTCGGTGTGCGCTCCAACTGGTCGGCCAGGCCCTGGACGATCGGCTCCAACGCCTTTCTGAAGTCGCGGTGCAGCACTTCCGACAGATCCGAACCCGAAGCGAACGAGGCGGTGCCCGCACCGGTGATGCCGATCACTCTGACAGAATCGTCCATCGCGGCGGCTGCGACCGCGGACTGCAACTCGGACAATGTCGCGAGCGAAATGGCGTTGTGCTTCTCGGCACGGTCGATCGTGATGAGCGCCAGCGGCCCGTCGATCTCGTAGCGGATGTTCTGGTAGTTGGAAGTCATGAACTTCAGTCCGTGGGATGTCCCAGACCGCGGAGCTTATCAAGCGCGCCACCCAGCCGGTCCTTCAGTTCGTCGCCAGCGCGCTCGAGCGCGGCATCGGATATCGCCTTGGAGACGGCACGCGTTGCGGATGCGGTGATCGGCCCTACGATGGCCTGTGCCACTTCTTCGGCGGTGGCGCCTGCCGTACCACCGATATCCGTAATGCGTACGTCAGGGATAGCCAAGGTCACTTCCCGATCGATGAAGGGTATGCGCGCCTTCGCAGATGCATTGGTGAAATCGAAGCGCGAGACGACGAACTTCGGCATCGAGCCCTGCGAGGTGCCCCCATTTCGATCCGAGTCGCGCTGAAGGTTGTCCAGCAATGCCTGAAAAGAGTTGTCCTCGGCGCCGCGGGCGATCGCCAGGAGTTCCGCTCCATCGATGGCGATGTAGTCGATGACCACGAGTTCCGCGGTCGACGCCGGTGCATTCAACCCAACGTCGATCGATTGCACGCGCAGTGCGCTGTCGCCTTCGAAGCCGGGCGGCTGGGCGACCTCCAGCCCCGTAACGCGCCCTGACCCTTCTGCGAAGGACAGGCGCACGCCCGTCACCTTCACGTCGGTGCCCAGGTACTCCGAGCCGTACGTCTCGATGCCGTCCTTGACCAGTGCATCGCTGTTGTACAGGAAGTACACACCGGCACCGATCGCCGCCGCGACAACCAGCAACAGAATCCACATCAGCGCCTTCATCTTTTCAACCCGACTCCAGCTCTCTGATGAACGCCCGCGAACGGCCGATCGAGGTTTCCATGTCGCGGATCAGCCTCGCGACATCGGACTCGATGTTCGAAAGCTCGCTCTTCAGTGCGGCGACGGCTCGCGCGTTCAGGTTGTGCTTCAGATAGAGCACCTGGTCGCGGAATGCGTCGAGCACGGGCTCCATTCTCGATTCGGCGCGCCGCATCGAACGCATCAGTTCGCCGTACCTCGCTTCCGTGGATTTCAACTTGTTCGCACTCGCGCGCCGCAACTCGGCACTGGTGTAATCGTCGAGTTCGCCGCGCCATTCGTCGAACAGCGCACTCGAGACACGTTCCACGTCTTCGATGCGCGCGGTCACCGCTTCGGCACGCGCCTCGCTATCCTCGAGCGCATCCCTGAGATCATCGTACAGGTCTTCGAGGTCGCCACCGCTGAAACCGACGATCGCCGAGAACTCGCCCAACGCCGTCTGGAACTGATCCTTCGCGGCTTCCTGCGCCGACATCGCATCGGAAACGCGCGCCACCATGATGTCGCGCTTTTCGATGCCGAACTTTTCCTTCACGCCATACTCGATCGACTCGCAACCGTGCAGGCCGACTACGAACGCGAGGATTGGCAGCGCGATCCGCATCTCACGGTACCTCGGAAAAACAGAACGCCGGTGCGTTTGCACGCACCGGCGTATCAGTCGAGCCATCGATCCGACGATTACTCGGAGACGACGATGGACACGCGTCG
>JBFKCZ010000294.1:0-4537 GCA_041620035.1 Pseudomonadales bacterium | reverse complement strand
CGCAGTGACCTCGCCCTGCGGCCGCCCGCGTTCTGCGGTGAGTTCGCGATAGGTGCGAATCGGTGTCTCGAGATCCGCGGGCTTGCCACCCATCGGCAGCCAGCCATCGCCATACAGCGCGGCACGGACAAGCGCGTGCGGCGCACGCCCGCCGACCAGGATCGGTGGCTTCGAAGGACGCGGCTTGAACAGAAACGACTGTCCATTCTCCGTCACGACATCGTCGGCAAAACATCGGTTGAGCAAGTCGAGCGTTGCGTCGGTGCGGCGGCCCCGCTCGCGCCGCGGTACGCCCAGGGCCTTGAACTCGGCCGCCATCCAGCCGACACCCACGCCCAGCAGCAGGCGCCCGTTCGACAGTTCCTGCACCGCCGCGACGGCTTTGGCGAATGGCAGTGCGGGACGATACGGCACGACCATCACACCGACACCGAGCCGGATTCGCGCCGTGAAGCCCGCCATCCAGGCGAGTGTGGTCAACGGATCGACGTACCGGCCGCCCGAACCTTCGGCGTCGTCCGGCGGAATCGCAATGTGATCGGTGATCCACAGCGACTCGATGCCTGCCGACTCGGCCATGACGGCGCAGTCGCGCATCGTCTGCGCAGTCGATTCGGGACCCATGTTGCGGAGTGTGACCCCCATCTGCACAATCGCGCCCTCCCCCAATCCCGGATGTCAGATGCGGCCGATTATGCGGCGTAGCGCAATCAATTTCCTCGCGTTCACGGGCGGGTTCGTCATCATGTCCCTCGAGTTGCTGGGCGGTCGTGTACTTGCGCCGTACTTCGGCAGCAGCATCTACGTGTGGGGCAGCATCATCACGGTGTTCATGTTGTCGCTGGCGGCCGGCTATCTGATCGGCGGATGGTTGTCCCTCAAGCGCCCCACATTCGCCAAGTTCAGTGCCATCTTCCTGATCGGCGGAACGCTGCTCCTGCCGCTCATCGTCATCGCGAATCCATTCATGGCCTGGGTGTTCGAGCACATCGAGGACCCCCGCTACGGCTCGCTGCTGGCGGCGACCGTGCTCTTCGTCGTGCCGACGGTCGTTCTGGGGACGATCAGCCCGTACTCGGTGCGGTTGATGATCACCGAGGCGCACGAGTCGGGGCGAATCGCCGGCACGTTATATTTCGTGTCCACCCTGGGCAGTGCGCTCGGTACGCTCATGACCTCGTTCTACTTCGTACTCTGGTTCGAGATCGACACGATCGTCGGCCTCCTGGCCGGTTCATTGCTTACGTTCGGCGCGATCGCGGCGGTGATCGCGCGGGTGGAGCGACCGGAATGAGGGGTGGGCCACTGCGGATGCTCTGCGCGGTCGCACTCGCGATCACCGCAGCCACCCTCGATGCGAAGGTGATCCACTCGGAGCACTCGCTCTACCAGAACATCTCGGTGACACGAACAGGGGACGAACTGTGTCTGAGGTTCTCGGCGCGCAGCGACCCGCGCAACCAGTCGTGCAAGAACCTGGCGCGACCGCAGCAACTCGTGTTCGGCTACACGCGCATGATGATGGCGAGTCTGCTCGTCAATCCCAATCCGACCCGCATCCTCATGGTGGGCCTGGGCGGTGGATCCCTGGCCGAGGCCCTGGGAACGCTATTCCCGGAAGCCGAAATGGATCTCGTGGAAATCGACCCCGCGGTCGTGCGCGTGGCGCGGCGCTTCTTCGAATTCGAGCCCACCGCGCGCATGCACATCCATGAAGTGGATGCGCGAGTATTCGGCAAGCGCGCCGTGAAGCGCGGTGTGCGCTACGACCTGATCCTCCTCGATGCCTACAACGGCGATTACATCCCCGAGCACCTGATGACCCGCGAGTATCTGGAGGAGACGCGCGCACTCTTGACCCCGAACGGCGTACTGGCCGCGAACACCTTCGCAATCAGCAAACTTTATGATCATGAATCAGTAACTTACGAGGCAGTCTTTGGAAGCTTCTTGAACTTCCAGATGCCCGACAGCGCCAATCGGGTTGTCATCACCAGACCCGCCGGTCTGCCCGGCGCCGAGGAACTGAAGCGCCGCGCGGCCGACCTCGCCGGTGCGCTGCGCCCCTTTGGTGTGCCGCTGCGACGCTACCCCGCACGCATGTCCCGTGACCGCGACTGGGATCCGGACGCTCGCGTGCTCACGGATCAGTACGCGCCTGCCAACCTCCTGAACTCGGCCGACTGATCGGGCGTTGGTATCAGGACTGTGCCTTGGCCTGCGCCCAGTACTTGTCCTTCAGCAGGCGCTTGTAGAGCTTGCCCGTCGGATGGCGCGGCAACTCCGCTTCGAAGTCGATGCTGCGCGGGCACTTGATGTGCGACAGCTCACCGCGACAGAACTCCATCAGTTCCCGTTCGAGTGCAGGACCCGCTTCGGACATGTTGCGCGGCTGAACGACGGCTTTGACCTCCTCGCCGAACTCCTCGTTGGGTACGCCGAACACGGCGACGTCCACCACCTTGGGGTGGGTGATGAGCACGTTCTCGGCTTCCTGAGGATAGATGTTCACACCGCCGGAAATGATCATGAAGTGCTTGCGGTCGGTCAGGTAGAGGTAGCCATCGGCATCGACATAGCCGACGTCGCCCAAGGTACTCCAGCCCTTCGCGTGCCGCGACTGGGCCGTCTTGTCGGGATCCTTGTGATACTCGAACTGACCGCCGCCGCCGAACCAGATCGTACCGGGCTCACCCACCGGTAACTCGTTGCCTTCGTCGTCGCAGATATGCAACTCGCAGTTCAAGGGGCGTCCGACGGATCCGCGGTGCGCGAGCCACTCTTCGCTGTTCAGCTGCACGAAACCGTTGCCTTCGGTGCCGGCGTAATATTCGTAGATCACGGGCCCCCACCACTCGATCATCTGTTCTTTGACAGGTACGGGGCACGGCGCCGCAGCATGGATCGCGCACTGAAGCGACGACAGGTCATAGCGGACACGTACATCGGGCGGCAGCTTCAGCATGCGCACGAACATCGTCGGCACCCATTGGCTGTGGGTGATCCTGTAGCGCTCGATGTACGACAACGCGCGCTCGGCATCGAAGTGCTCCATCACCACCACCGAGATGCCCTGGCGCAGACAGGTCATCGTGAATCCCAGCGGCGCCGCGTGATAGAGGGGCGCGGGCGACAGATAGATGCTTTCGGGCGTTGCACCGTACAGCATCGTCATCACGGGAACCCCCACCGCCGAGCCGAAGGCTTCGCCGGAGAGCGCCTTCTTCACCCCTTTCGGGTAGCCGGTGGTTCCCGACGAATAGAGCATCGACTGCCCCTCGACCTCGTCGGCAATCGGGGTTGCAGGCATCGCACCCGTCGCCGTCTCCCAGTCATCGAACCCGGCGATTTCCCCATCGATCACGAAGCGGGCCTGGACACCCGGCGTGCGCGCGGTCAGCGGCTCGGCGACGTCGCGGCGCGCCGCAGACGCGATGAATACTTTGGCCTCGCAGTTGTTGACGATGTACTCGACCTCCTTCTGCTGCAGGCGGTAGCTGATCGGCGTGTAGTAGAGGCCGGCGCGCTGAGCCGCCCAGCAGATCTTGAAGAAGCTCTCATGGTTCTCGAGCAGGATCGCGATGTGATCGCCGGGGCGCAGCCCCAGTTTTCTGAATAGCTGAGCCCCGCGATTGGAGGCCTCTTCCAGCTCACGGTAAGTCACGGTTCGCCCCGACTCGGCCATGATGTACGCCGTCTTGTTGGGATGTTCAGCTGCAATCAGGCCTGGATGCATCGGCGTTCCTTCGAGCGTTGCGAAAACAAAAAAAGCTATTGGATTTCGCGGCGAGACACAATGCGCGACCCGAAACATCGCACCGCCGCTCGGCTGCAACGGCTCAGTCGAAACACCTGCGAAACAAATGTGATTTGCGCCGGCCGGCATGACGTCCTACGCTGCGGCTTCCTTGTTTGCCCTTGTGGCAAGGACGCCACAGCCATGGCCAGTACGGGTCAGTTCAATGTGTTCTGCAGCGGAAGGCTGAGCGTGGAACTGCACAGGCCCGGCATTCTCGGCATGTTTCGCGGGGCCATCTCCGGCAACTGCGTCGATTTCTCGACCACCGGCATCCGCCTCGAAACCCCCTCGAAGTTGAGTGTGGGCGAAAATCTCGTCCTCGATCTCGCCGTGAACGACATCCGGCTCGAAGAACTGCCCGCCATCGTCCGCCGCGCCAGTGCGACTGCCGAGGGCAACTGCTACGACATCGATTTCGTCCACGAGGGCACAGGCCGGGGCAATACCATGCACTGCCTGCGCAACATCGACTCGCACATTCGATCCGGCGAGCATCGCGGCGTCTGAACCACCCACCGTCCCCAGGGCGGGCCACGTGATCGACTGGCAATTCCCCTATCCCTCGCAACGCATGCCGGTGGTGGCTGCCAACGTCGTCGCGACCTCACAGCCCCTCGCGGTACAAGCGGGGATTGACGCCATGCGTGCGGGCGGCAATGCCGTCGACGCGGCGCTGGCCGCCGCGATCACGCTGACGGTGGTCGAGCCCAACAACAACGGTGTCGGATCCGACGCCTT
>JBFKCZ010000293.1:0-4539 GCA_041620035.1 Pseudomonadales bacterium | reverse complement strand
TGCCCGAGCTGACGAAAAGATGCTTACCGTCTTCGACGACGTGGCCGATCGCGTAGCGCTCGCCGTAGTCGGAGGGCACGATCGGTCGGCCAATGAAGGGAATGTAGACCTGGCCGCCATGGGTCTGGCCTGCCACGGTCAGCGACACGCGCGTCGGCACCCGTGAAAACACGTCGGGGTTGTGGGTCAGTGCGATGACCGGTGCGTCTGCGGGCACGTCGCGGAGTGACGCGTCGACGTCATGTCGACCTTCCCAAAAGTCACTCACACCGGCCAGCCAGAAGCGACAGGTGCCTATGGACACTTCGGTTGCGGCATCCTCGAGCACCGCGATGCCTTCGAATTCGAATGCGCTGCGCACGCGGTTGCCATCGAGCCACCAGTCGTGATTGCCGAGTACTGCAAACAGGGGGGCGGAACCGGGTGCGGCCGTGAGCTGTCGCGCGGTTGCTTCAGGCGGGACGAAGGTGCCGCCGAGCACATCCTGGATGACGTAGTCGCCCGCCAGCAGCACGATGTCGGCACGCGCAGCGCGCGTCAGATCCATCACCGCCGCGAGTCGCTCGAGGCCGTTGTAGGGTGATCCAACGTGGAGATCTGCCAGCACCGCGACCCGTAAGCCGTCGCATTCGGATGGCCAGAGAGGCGGCTGCACTACGTACTCCTGCAGTCGGAGGCTCGCCGGTTCGAGCCAGAACGCCCACAGGCCGAGCGACACGAAGAGCACCAGCAACAGCAGATCGATGCGTTGGCGAACGCGCATCGGTGGGCGTCAGCCGCTCACCGGGAGATGGCGCCGGCCCCAAAGGAAGAACGGCGCGATGCGATCGCCGTCATCGAGCAGCTGTAGTGCGGGCGCGGTCGCAATGAGGGATCGCAGCGCGCAGCTCGCCTCCAGCCGCGCGAGTTGAGCGCCCAGGCAGAAGTGCACCCCGAGCCCGAAGGCGAGGTGGCGATGCACGGGTCGCTCCAGTCGGAACTCATCCGGTGCATCGAACACGCGCGCGTCGCGGTTGGCCGCGCCGTAGTGGAGCATCACCTTGCTGCCGCGCGGTATCGTGACGCCGTGCAGCACCACGTCGCGTGTCGTGTTGCGGAACAGACCCAGTACGGGCGGATCGAATCGCAGGCTCTCCTCGAGCGCGCGTTCGATCAGGTCCGTATCTGCGCACAAGCGCTGCCATCGCTCGGGATCCTCGAGCAGGCGCCATACCACGTTGGTGATGAGGGACGTGGTGGTCTCGTTGCCGCCGACCAGCAGTTGCGTCACGACACCGAGTATCTCGATGTCGGTCAATCCCACGCCGTCCTGCTGCGCAGCGACGAGTCGGCTGATCAGGTCGTGTGTGCCGCGCTCGCGGCGTTGCGCGATCTGACGCAGGAGATAACGTCCCATTTCCGCGAGTTCCGTCTGGTACGGTGACGGGTCGCTCGCTCCCATCGCCGCAACGGACGCGTCCGACCAGCGCTTGAAGACATCCAGATCTGCGCGTGGCACGCCGAGCATCTCGGCGATGACAGTGACCGGCAATGGGAATGCGAAAGCGTCGTGAAGGTCCCATCTTGACGTATCGACGCGTGCAGCCAGCAGATCTTTCGCAAGCATGGCGATGCGAGGCGCGAGCGCCGACACAGCCTTGGGCGTGAAGGCCTGCTGCACCAGGCCGCGGTAGAAGGTGTGTTGCGGCGGGTCCGACAGCATGCCGGCGGGGGAGGTGAAGCGCGGCCCCTGCCCGAACTCGCTCGAGAACGTCGCGATGTCGCGCAGTGCGTTTTCGACGTCGGCGTAGCGCGACAGCGTATAGAACGGTGGATCGAACTTGTGATTGTAATGCACGGGGCAATCGCGCAGCTGGGCGTAGCCGAACCCGGGGTCGTGCAGTACTGCAGCGGAGAGCGGATCGTACGGGGGCTCGACGCGCATGCTATGCGGCGGCGGTTGCTTGTCGACGCACGGCGTCGCGCAATGGCGCGAGGCTGAGACCGAGGCAAATAGCGGCGATCGAATAGTTCGCCACGGCCAGTGCCGCGAGCGACAAGTCGATCGCATCTTCGCGACCGAATACGTAGTCGTTCATCACGCCGATCGTCAATGGTGCGATCAGGTACGAGAGGAAGGAAACGCAGACGAGGTAGAGCGCGATGAGCTGGCCGCGCATTTGATTCGGGGCAATGGCTTGCAGCGCGGCGTTCGAAAGGCCGGGTGGCATGGCCATGAAGAACGTGATGGGCACGAGCAGTACGGCCGAGATGAGTCCGTTGTCGAACAGCGGCAGTCCGATGGCGACGGGCGCGAGTCCCACCGTGCACCAGAAGGCAACGCGCATGGGGGCATCGTCGCCGCCACGCGCGAGCAACCGACCCGCGAAGTAGCCAGCCCAGACGCTACCTGCGATACCCACGACGAGTGCGATGATTCCATAGGTCAGGCCGATCTCCGTCTTCGACCAACCGTGCTTGCGCACGAAGAACTCGACGATCCAGGTGAGGAACGCGAACCCCTGAATGGACAGACACAGATAGCCCACGAAGTGCAGCGTGAGATAGCGGCCGCGAGAGCGAACGAAAGCCCAGACTTCCGCGATCGAAAAGCCGTGGGCATGTGCGGCGCTCACGCCGCGACGCGCAGGCTCGCGAATGGTGAACATCACGGCGGCGACCAAGATGCCCGGCAGGCCCACCGCCATGAGCACGACCTGCCACGAGAACAATTCGCCAACGATGGGCCAGACGAAGTTCGGTTGGGCCTCCAGCCAGTCGATGAGCGGGCCGCCTACGATGTTCGCGAGTCCGGTGCCGATGAACGGCGCTGCACCGACGATGCCGAAGGCGAGCGGCAGGCGGTGCGGCTCGAACGTATCGGCGAGGAGGGAGGTGGAGGCGGGCCCGAGGCTCGCCTCGCCCACACCGACACCCATGCGTGCGAGAAAGAGGTTCCAGTAGGTGTTTGCAAGGCCGGCGAGCGCGGTGGCGGCGCTCCACGTGAAGATGCCGGCCGCGATCAGGTTGCGGCGGTTGTGGCGGTCGGCGATACGGGCGAGAGGCAGGGTGGACAGCGAGTAGATGAGCGAGAACGCGAGGCCGATGATGAGCGACACTTCGGTGTCGCTCAAGCCCCCGAGGTCGCGTTTGATCGGGCCGATCATCACGTTGAGGATCTGGCGGTCGATGAACGAGAGCGTCGCGGCCAGTGTGAGCAGCGCAACGACATACCATTCCACCCAGCGTGATGGGGCGCCGTTCACGCGATCGACTACCGAAGTTGTGTGCGAGCGAGGATCGTAACCGTTTCCGCGGCGCCCCGCGCTACTCCGACCTTGTGCGAGCGCTCTTGGAGGGCGTCGCAAAAGTCAGCGCAGCCAACGTGGGAGCGGGTTTGCCCGCGAATAACTCGTTGAATCGCAAAGCACCGTTCGTGGGAAAGGCCGCTCCGACAAGCTTCGATCCGACTTTTAGCGACACCCTCCTTGGGCGCTCCTACGACCCGCTTCAGCCCGCCGCGACGCTGGGCAGCGCGGGCGCCATGCGGCCGCGCCAGGTCTCTACCCAGGTGCCAATGGCCTCGAACGCCATTGGCCTCGCGATCCAGTAGCCCTGGCCGGTCTGACAGCCGAGTTCGCGCAGCAGACCGAGTTGTGCTTCGGTCTCGATACCTTCCGCGACGGTGACGAGCCCCAGCCGCTTCGCCATCTGCAGGGTGGAATCGACGATGGCGCGGTCGTCGGAGTCGGTGCAGATGTCCGTGACGAAGCTGCGGTCGATCTTCAACGTGTCGAGGTCGAGCTGTTTGAGGTAGGCAAGCGACGAGAAGCCGGTGCCGAAGTCGTCGAGTGCGACCCGCACGCCCACGCGCGCCAGGGTCTGCAGTACGTCGATCGCTTCCTCCGGATCGCTCATCACCGCCGTTTCGGTCACCTCGAATTCGAGATGGCTCGGATCGATCCCGTAGCGTTCGATGGCTTCCATCAGTTCGAGAATGAACGCACGGTCGCGCAGATGGCGGGCCGAGAGATTGATGGCGAGATCCATGTCGAGCCCCAGGGATCGCCAACGCTTGTGGTCTTCCATGGCTCGAATCATCACCCATCGGGTCAACGCGGTAATGAGATTGCTGCTCTCGGCCAACGGCACGAACTCCGCGGGCGACACGGGCCCGAACTCCGGGTGCGTCCAGCGCACGAGTGCTTCGACGCCGACGGGTTCGAGGTCCGCCAGACGCACCTTGGGCTGGTAGACGAGTTGAAGCTCGTCGTTGGCGATGGCCGCGCGCAGCGCGCTCACCATCTCGAGTCGCCGGATCGAATTGTGGTCGAACGCCGCATCGTACGTTTCCACACCACTGCCCTGGGATTTCGCGTAGTACATGGCGACATCGGCCCGCTGCAGCAGCAGTCCGCCGGTACGACCATGCTCGGGATACAGGGCGATGCCGATGCTGCCGCCCAGCTCGATTCGGTTGGTTCCAGCCTCGATGGGCATGCGAACCGTCTCGAGAACCGTGTTCGCGAGCCGCCGCAGCGTGACGTTGCTGTCGTAACC